>CAYYPN010000291.1:0-3916 GCA_964473545.1 uncultured Planctomycetaceae bacterium | reverse complement strand
CACAAAATCACGATCATGATCAGCATGTGACTGATCGAAACACAGAACCTTTTATCACAGGAGCACTCGATATGCACACCCTTACCTTCAATCGTTCCATCCTCAGCTTGGCCGTTGCAATGCTTGTCGCTGTGGGAACCTGGACGACCTGGTCGTATGCCCAGTCAGGCTCGGCGACAAAGGGCGCGGCCGCCAAGGCCCAAGCCAACGAAGCCGCCGAGGTCGCCGGTCCGAAGATTATCGCGCTGAAGTTCCACGCAGACTGGTGCGGGTATTGCAAGGCCATGGGCGACATCTACGAGGAGATGCAGGCGAAGTTCGACCAGCAGCCGGTGCTCTGGATCACGCTGGATCAGACGCGTGAGAATGACCGCAAGCAATCCGAGTACCTGGCACATGCTTTGAGCATGAACGACATCTGGGCCGAGCACGGCGGCAAGACGGGATTCATTCTCCTGGTGAACGCGGAGACGCGTCAGGTGGTCGAAAAACTGACGCACGAGCAGTCCCTCAAGCAGATGGGCGCAAAGCTGGTTACGGCGGTCTTACAAACGGCTAAATAACCGTCTGACAGTTGGACGTAGTCACACAATCCAACGGAAAGTATCAACCTCATGAATGATCAGACGACGCAACATCCATCCCGCGCGCGACGGATGGCGGGACTGGCGGCCCTGATTCTGCTGGTTCCCGCGCTGGGCATCTGGCTGTGGAACCAGCAGGCCGGGGGAGGCCCGCCGCAACGCGAAGCGGCGGCGCAGTCCGCCGATCACGAACAGGTCAATCACAAACACATTAATCACCTCATCAATGAAACCAGTCCGTATCTGCTTCAACACGCCCACAATCCCGTGAACTGGCACCCCTGGGGCGACGAGGCGTTCAAGAAAGCCAAGCGCGAGGATAAACCGATCTTTCTCTCGGTCGGTTACTCGACCTGTTACTGGTGCCATGTGATGGAAAAAGAATCGTTCGAGGACGAGGAGGTGGCGGCGATCCTGAACGAGCATTTTGTGGCGATCAAGGTCGACCGCGAAGAACGGCCGGATGTGGACGAACAGTACATGCTGGCCACGCAGTTGATGACGCGGCGCGGCGGCTGGCCCAACTCGGTCTGGTTGACACCCGAGGGCAAGCCCTGGATGGCCGGCACGTATTTCCCCAAGCCGCAGTTCATGCAGGCCCTCGAGCGACTGGCCAAGATTTGGAACGAGCGGCGAGACGAGGTGGAGCAGCAAGCCGACCAGATCGCCCAAACCATCGCTCAGATCAGTTCCGGCGGAATACAAACCGGGGGCCAGATCCTGAGCATCGAACTGGTCAATCAGGCCGCGACGCAATTGGTTCGGCGTTACGACGACCGCCACGGCGGATTTGGACCAGCACCCAAGTTCCCGCCACACGGCACACTGGCGGTGCTCATCGAGCGCTATCGCCGCGCCGACGACGCCTCGCAGCTCAAACCGATCACTCACACCCTCGATGCCATGTGGCTCGGTGGTATGCACGACCACGTCGGCGGCGGGTTCCACCGCTACTCGACCGATCAACACTGGCTGCTGCCCCACTTCGAGAAGATGCTCTACGATAACGCCCAGCTCATGCGGCATTACGTCGATGGCTACAAGCTCGCCGGCCACGAGCGATACCGCCACACCGTCGCGGACATCTTTCGGTGGGTTCAGCGCGAAATGACCTCGCCTCAGGGCGCGTTCTACTCCGCCATCGACTCCGGCGAAGTCGGCAAGGAAGGGGAAACGTACGTCTGGCATATCGACGAGTTGCGCAACGTGCTCGGCGACGCGGACGCGGAGCTGTTCGCCGAAGTCTACAACTTCGAGCCAGGCGGTAACTTCACCGAGGAAGCGACCGGCGAGCGGCCGGGGACCAACATTCCCCACCTTGACCAGCCCGTTCGCGCCATCGCCCGGCAGCGCGGCGAAGATCCCGACGCCTTCGCCACCCGACTGGAACAGATGCGCCAGAAACTGCTGGCGCGGCGGCAGACCTGGGCCCAGCCGCACAAGGACGACAAGGTGTTGACAAGCTGGAACGGGCTGATGATCGGTGCGTTGGCCTATGCCGGCCGACAGCTCAACGAGCCGCGCTACACCGAGGCCGCCTCCCGCGCTGCCGATTTCATCCTCCGGAACATGGTGCGCGACGACGGCACGCTGCTGCGAACCTACCGGGCCGGTCAAGCCAAACAGCCGGGCTACCTCGACGATTATGCGTACTTCACCCGGGGCCTGACCGAACTGCACCGCGCGACCGGCGAGCGACGCTGGCTTGAGCAAGCCGACCGCCTCGCCGCGGTGATCGTTCGCGATTTTCAGGACGAACAGACCGGCGGTTTCTTCTTCACCACCGAAGGCCACGAAGACCTGCTCGCCCGATCCAAGCACCTCGGCGGCGGCGGCAACATCCCCAACGCCAACGGGGTGGCCACGCAGGTGCTGCTCGACCTCGCCGAAACCACCGCCACCGGCAGGCCCGAGTACGTCCAGGCGGCGGAGAAGATCCTCAAATCAATTGCCGGTCACATGGTCCAGCAGCCGTTCGGCAGCGAAACTCTGATCGTCGCCGCATCTGAGTTCCTGAACGATCCACCTCAGGCGGCCGAGGCAACGGACGCCGGTCAGCAGAAAGATCAGCTCACCCCCGCCGCCTTGACCGAATCCGATCCCGATGTGAGCAAACGCGTCGAACCGGTATCCATCGACGTGTACGCCTCGCGTCTCAGCGTCGAATCCGGTGGCTCGCTCGAGTTGGCCGTCGCCCTGACCATCGACGACGGCTGGTACCTATACGGCCCCAACCCCGACATCGAATTCCTCATCCCGACCGATGTGTCGGTCGAGGCCGACGAGGCGCTGACCATCGGCGAGATCGAACGGCCCAAACCGCACTGCAAAGTCGACCCGATCCTGAAGAAGGAAGTGAGCACCTACACCGGTCGCATCTGGTTCCGCGTGCCGGTGACGGTCAAACCCGATGCCTCGGCCGAATCGCCAGCACTGACGTTGAAGGTCAAGACACAGGCCTGCGATGACAGCCGCTGCCTGCCGCCGAAGACGACGACGCTGCGGTTGCCGTTGCAGGTCGGCTCGGCGGCGTCTGACGCTGGCAGACTCGGTTCGCAGGCGTCTTCGTCCGTTCAGGCAAACTGAAGGCGATCGACAGATCACGGTGCGTTGTTTCCATGGCGTGCATGATGATCTGGCGAGTAATCACGGTCCGTTACATTCGGTGATCCTGGCAGCGCATCGCCCCGACGCTCGACAGCATCGAGACCGCATACGGCACCAGTACGGTCAGGCCCATCCGCCACGCGCGGCCGGCTGACACCTCGCCGCGTAAGAGCGCATCGCCGTGGTTGATCACGATGAGAATGGCTCCCACGATGACCGCGTAAGCGAGGCCCCGTCGAATGACTGAGGGGGTGAGGGCGAGCCGCAACCATGAATGGCAGGTTCGCATCATCGCGTTCGCGCCCCTTTATGCTCGCCACATAACGATCCGGTTGCTCCGTCGGCGCTTTCGATCAGCAGCGAGGCAATCAGGGATGTCCAGCCGAGTTGATGGCTCGCGCCCAGTCCCTTGCCGTTGTCGGCGTGGAAGTATTCGTGGAAGAAGACCAAGTCCCGCCAGCCATCGCGATCCGCCAGCGCTTGCAACGCCTGGTTGCAGGGGCGGGTTCCCGACTCGCCCGGCACAAACAGGCGCAGGCAGCGCGAGGCGAGCTCGTCAGCCGCCTTGTCGAGCGTGAGCGGCCCGAGGTCGGGCTGGGGATTGGGAACGGTCAGCCGGTCGCCATAGAAGTGGCTGTACTGCCGCAGTGCGTGGATGAACAGGTAGTTAATCGGCAACCAGACCGGACCGCGCCAATTGGAATTGCCGCCGAACATGGTCGACT
>CAYYPN010000290.1:0-3917 GCA_964473545.1 uncultured Planctomycetaceae bacterium | reverse complement strand
CGGGGCGGTCGCATTGCGCAGGGGTCAGCAACGTCCGCCGCAACCGGCCCCGGGGACAGCCGGGGGTATCCAAGTCCCTTACCTTAGGCCCCTTGCCATCATCACGGGGGGTACTTACACTACGCGGCTAACAATGGGAGGCTGCATCCCCATTAGCGATAAACCTGCCCGCAATCGGCTCGACAACAGGCACACCCCACCCGCGTGCGCGAGCAAACAAGTCTTGGAGACCATCATGCTGTTCACTTCGCTGCGCTTCCGACCGGCAATGATCGTGACGCTCCTGCTGGCCATGGCACTGGCCTCGCCGGCAACGGCTCAGGACCAGACCGCTTCCGATCTGCTCGATCAGGGAGTCAGTGCCTATCAGGACGGCGACCTCGCCGCGGCCAAGCAGACCCTCGAACGCGTCGACCGCGTCCAGCTCGATGACGACGGAAAACAGACGCTCGATCGCACGCTCGAACTGATCGACGCCGAAATGACCGCCCGGCAGCAGTTGGACCAGGCGACCCAGGCCGAACAGGACGGCGCCCTGGAAGCGGCCAAGAGCATGTACCGCAAGGTCACCGCCAACGCCAAGGCGCCGCGCACGCTGCGTCAGGAAGCGCTGCGCGGTCTGGCCCGCGTGGAACGCAGGCTCATGGGCGGCAACGTCGAGCCCGCACCCGACCCCCGGCCGGCGCCCGTCGCCCAACCCGCCTCCGCCGAAGATCAGCCGATGGCCGAGCAGGACATGGCCGACGACGCCACCGCGGTGATCGAAGTCCCGCCGATGCAGCCGGCGGAGATGGACACCGAACCCGAACCGATGCCCGAGCCCCAGGTTCCGGCGCGGCAGACCACCGTGGCAATCGACGACCAGCCCCAGGCTCAACCCCAGGCCCAGCCCGAACCCCAAGCCCAGCCGCAAGAGCAAGAAGAACCCGAGCCCGGCGTCCAGATCATTGAAGTTAAGCCCGAGCCGGCCGCGGCCCAGCCGATGACCGCCCGGACCGACGATCACGACGACACTGACGACAACGCCCAGGCTCAAGCCCAGGCCCAGGCCCAGAGCGAAGCCGCCGCCCAGCGGATGCTCGAGCAGGCCCGCAAGCTCCAGGCCCAGAAGCTCGTCGCCGAGGCCCAGGCCCAGGCCGACGCCGGCAATTACAACAACGCCCTGAACCTTTACGAGCAGGCCGCCGGCCTCGATTCGGGCAGCGCAAGCGCCCGGCAGGGCCAGGAGAACATGCGTGTGCTGCTGGCCCGCGGCAGCGGCACGCCCAGCGTCCTCCAGGAGCAGGTCCAGTCCCTGAGCCTCAAGCGCCAGCGTGCCCTGTCCCGCTACAACGAACTGATGAACGAAGCCAGTCGGGCCCGGGAAGCCGGCAACTACGCCCAGGCCTCCGACGCCGCGGCCCTGGCCAAGAGCGTCCTGGACAGCAACCGCCAGTTCCTCGATGAAGGCGAGTACCAGGACAAGCGCCAGCAGACGCTGGACCTGGCCACCGCGGTGCAGCAGGAAGAGGAAAGCGAGCAGGCCGAGGAACTCGCCTCCGAGCAGCAGCGCCTCGAACGGCGCGCCGTCACCGAGCGTGAGCAGGCCCGCAGCGAGCGTCAGCAGAAGGTCCAGGAACTGCTCCGCCGCGCCCGCGACCTCAGCCGCGAACAGAAGTACGACCAGGCGCTCGAGCAGATCGAGCAGATCATGTTCATCGACCGCAACAACGATGTGGCGCAGTTCATGCGTGACCTGATCCGGGACCAGCAGATCGCCGGGCGTTGGCGCGACATTCAGAACCGTCGCGGCTACGAGATCGCCCGCCAGCGTCTGGCCAGCATGGAAGACACGGTCCCCAACGCGGACCTGATCGTGTACCCGCCGGACTGGCCGGAACTGACCCAGCGCCGCCTTGGCCAGCAGGGCCAGACCCCCGATTCCGAGGCCGACCGCATCACCCGCGAAAAGATGCAGCAGACCATCCCCGTCAGCTTCCAGGCCAACCGCCTTGAAAACGTCATCGAGTACTTCAAGAACGTCACCGGCGCGAACATCATCGCCCAGTGGAACACGCTCGAGCTGGCCGGCATCGCCAAGGACACGCCGATCACGATGGACCTGAACGTGTCGGCGGCCAAGGCGCTGGAACTGATCCTGCGCGACATCAGCATCGCCCCGGACAACCTCGGCTTCGCGATCGACGAAGGCGTGGTCATCATCTCCACCGAGGCCGCCCTCGCCAGGCAGACCCAACGCAGCATCTACGACATCAAGGACCTGGTCGTGCAGATCCCCAGCTTCGACCAGGCGCCGGAGTTCGACCTGAACCAGATCGCCAGCGACACCGACGGCGGCGGCGGCGGCCAGAGCATCTTCCAGGACGTCGACGACAGCGATGACATGGAACTGCCCCGCTCCGAGCGGATCGACAACATCATGCAGTTGATCCGCACCCAGATCGACCCGCTCAACTGGGTGCAGAACGGCGGCGAAACCAGCGCGATGGAAGAACTCAACGGCGTGCTGATCGTCACCACCACCGCCAAGAATCACCGCGACATCGTCGACCTGCTGCGGATGCTCCGCGAACAGCGGGCCCTGCAGATCGCCGTCGAAAGCCGCTTCCTCTTCGTCACCCAGAACTTCCTCGAGGAAGTCGGCGTGGACGTGGGCTTGCAGTACGACGCCAGCTCGGTTGACAGCATCGTCGGCACCCCCGGCTTCCAGCAGAACTCCGCCGACGCCGCCGAGGGCCTGGCCACCAGCGTCGAAGGCTCCCTCCCCGACGTGATCAGCAATCCGGCGATCAGCATCGGCTCGGTCGGCGGCGGCGGCATCAACGCCCTGAGCTTCCTCATCGACGACCTGCAGGTCAGCGTCCTCATCCGGGCCACGCAGGCCGACGTGCGGTCCATCACCGTCAACACCCCGCGGGTCACGTTCTTCAACGGCCAGCGGGCCTACGTCACCCTCAGCCGCCAGGTCGCCTTCGTCAGCGACCTCGAACCGGTCACCGCCACCAACTCCGTGGCGTTCGACCCCGAAATCAGCGTCGTCTCCGACGGCATCGTCCTCGACGTCGAAGGCACGATCAGCGCCGACCGGCGCTACGTGACGCTCACCGTGCGGCCCTCGCTGGCTCAGCTCACCGAGCCCATCCCGCGGTTCCCGGTCTTCGGCGGGGACAACGTCGGGGCCGGCGGCGGCGGCGACGGCATCGATAACGACGGCGACGGCTCGGTCGACGAAGAAGTCCTCGACGGCATCGATAACGACGGCGATGGTCTGGTCGACGAAGACATCGGCGGCCAGGACGCGACCGGCGTGGCCTTCATCCAGCAGCCGACGGTCACGCTGACCGCCGTCCGCACGACCGTCAGCGTCCCGGACAAGGGCACGCTGCTGCTGGGCGGCCAGCGCCTCGTCGGCGAGGTCGAACGCGAGGTCGGCGTGCCGATCCTCAGCAAGATCCCGCTGATCAACCGCCTGTTCACCAACCGTTCGACCGTGCGTGACGAGCGGACGCTGCTGATGCTCATCAAGCCGACCATCATCGTGCAGAGCGAGGAAGAGGACCGCCTGTTCCCCGGTTTGAACCAGTCGCCGGGCCTGTACAACCTCGGCGCCCAGCCGTAAGCCTCGCTTGGGCCCTGGATGGAGCAGCGCCGCGAGCGCCGCTAGGATAGGTTCGATCGCCCGCCGGTCCGCGGCGGCCCCGTGGGCCGATGAGCCGGTGGCGCGAGACAGGAGATTTCTTCGCCATGCCCGAGTCCACCAGCCGGTTGATGGTCCAGTATGACGCCGAACGCGCGGTCACCCTCATCGAGTTCCTCGACCGCAACATCCTCGACGAAGCGAACATCCAGCAGATCGGCGACGAGATCGGCCAGATCATCGAGCGGTCGGCCGTGCCCAAGCTGCTGATCAGCTTCGA
>CAYYPN010000289.1:0-3938 GCA_964473545.1 uncultured Planctomycetaceae bacterium | reverse complement strand
GCATAATTCGTTCTCCTCTGAAAAATGGGTGAAAGTCACGCAACGGATCGCGATTGAAAACGAACACCGTTTTCAATAAACAAGAAATCGATTCGAAGATGGGGCGGATTGCGGCTCACTGAAGTTGTCGCCAGTACTTGATGTTGTTGTTGTCGTCGTCCTTGATCGGCAAGGGGTAGAGTTGAAGCACGATGTCGTCGATTGTTTCACGCGCCACGTGGGAATCGACATAGAGAACGTTGGAGTCGCCGAGATGGCGTGCCTGTATGGTGTGCAGGTCGGGCACCTGCCCGTAGCCGATCCGCGTGCCGCCGCCGTTGTCGGGCGGGTTGTCCATGATGATCGTCTGTTCCATGGGTTTGACATCGTTGACCGTCGAGTCGGTTGGGATGAAGAAGTTGTAGCCGTAGGACAACTCATCGGATTCGGCGGCCTTGTCGGCCGGACACTGGAAGATTCTGAAGCTGTTGGATTCGAAGAAGGAGACGCTCTTGTCGAGTTGCAGATAGCGGATGCCCAGTTGCGAGTACCACCATGAACCGTAAGGATCGTTGACGATGTTGGACTGGCTGTTGATGATCCGCTCGTTGAAGTCGTTTTTGTAGTACTCCAGCGCGATGCCGATCTGACGGACGTTGCTCATGCACGCGACCGACGCGGCGACGACCCGCGCCCGACTCAAGGCCGGCAGGAGGATCGAAAGCAGCAGGGCGATGATCGCAACGACCACGAGCAGTTCCACTAGGGTGAAAGCGTTTCGCCTCGAGCGGTTCTGGGGGTTGGGGTTCATGAACGTGCCTCCTGATATGACGTGGCGGGATGATTGGGCTTGGGATGTGACATCGGCAGCAATGGTACGCCCTGGGCGATCAACGCTCGGCGCAACTTGGCAGGCGTCACGGATCGCACCGCGCCGGTCGTGTCGGTCAACCCTGCCGCCGTGCCGGCGGCCTGGCCGAACTGCATCGCGTTGATCATCACCCGGATTGCACCGGCTGCGCCGCTGTCGGCGCCGATGCATCGGCCTGCGGCCAGAACGTTGTCCAACGCCTTGGGGATCAGCGTGCGGTAGGGCACCTGGTAACAGAGTGTTTCGCGCGGCGGGTCGCCTTCGGCGGCATCGTCCCATCGCCATATCTCTTTCGAACTGTCGCCGTTGATCCGCTGGGCGCTGCCGTCGAGATGCAGAAACGTAATGCCCGGCCCGGATGCGTTGTGGATGTCGATCGGGTAGGTGCCCTGGGCGATCGCATCGTCGAACCG
Organism: uncultured Planctomycetaceae bacterium; assembly: GCA_964473545.1. GTDB lineage: Bacteria > Planctomycetota > Phycisphaerae > Phycisphaerales > Zrk34 > CAYWKS01. Next base: position 2,675 of record CAYYPN010000289.1, on the reverse strand, counting down.
AACGCCGTGCAGCACCTCCTCCCGGGTCAACCTGTGCTCGGCCAGAATACGATGCGACTCGCGAAGCCCAATCTGCGTGGCGATGTCGGTCAGGTAGTGATCTTCCCAGCCGTCAATTTGCCGCAGTCGGCGAAGAATCCATCGCAGTTGATAGCGGCCTTCGACTTCAGCACGCGTCAGATCCAGCGCGTCGGCGGCGTTGACATTCAGTACCCGTACGCCGGCGATCATCGAATCTGAGTCCCGGAACAGCCCTCGACTGCCCCAGAAAAACGTGGGAAACGGCTGGCCGTTGTAGTCCATCGTTCCGTTGAACAATTCGCGCTGCAGGTCATGCCAGTTCAGTTCCTTCGATTTCAACCCGCCGACGCGGAAGCAGAGCGTGGGCGGCTGACATTGGCCCTCCTCTGACCCGAGTTGCGTCTCGAGACCGGCGCGTCGGGCTAGATCCGCATCGCCGGTGCAGTCGATAAAGACGTTGGCGCGGACGGCGAAGCGACCGGACTTGGTCTCCACGAACGCCGCGGTAACGCGCCGGCCGTCGGTCGCCACGCCGGCGAAACCGGCATGCAGCAGCAACTTGGCGCCGCTTCCCACCACCATGTCGTCGAAGACGAATTTGGCGTGTTCCGTCGAGACGGTATACGCCGGCAGCGTGCCGCGACGATCAGTATCCCGACAGGCATCCAAGGCCTTGAGTCGATCGATTATCTCCGCCGGCAGGCCGGCGATGATCTGCGTCTGCCGATCGGTTCCGTAAAGCGAATGCCAGACGTTCACGTTGGCTGCCGTGGCCGTCCCCCCCAGAAACCCGTATCGCTCGATCAACAGAACTGACCGGCCCATTCGCGCCGCCGCCGTGGCGGCGCACAACCCGGCCGGTCCGCCCCCGAGTACCGCGACATCCACTTCCGTGAGCACCGGACAACGCCGGGCCGGCTCCGTGACGCATTGATCGCCCGCTGACTCGGGAACGAATCGGTCAAGCGGAAAATCGGGTTGGGCATATTGATCGTTTGAACTGGCCATCTCAGGTTCTACGCTACCACGCCCAGAACCTGTCACAATGCAGAAAACATGCGTAGGCATTGCGCCCAGCGGTCACAGCGCCCGACATGCTCAGATTATGCCTTCCGTTCGCTGGCCGGGCTGCATCCCCAGAACTTGCGATATTGCCGCGAGAAGTGAAACGGATCGCCGTATCCGGTTGAGGCGGCCACTTCCTTGACCAGCAGATCGGTCGCGCGCAGTTGGAAACGAGCCGCACGCATCCGTTGCACGATCAGATACTGCTTGGGCGGCATGCCGGTGTGCTTCTTGAACAGGCGGCGGAGGTGATCCCGCGACAATCGTGTGGCGCGCGGCAAACGCGAAAGTGCATCGGCATCCGCCAGATGTTCGTTCAACCACTCGATTGCGGCGTCGACATGCAGGTCCGCGTTCGACTTATCCACTCCGCGGAATCCGCCTACGGCGCGGGCCTGGCAGAAGAACCGTGCAAGAATCGCCTTGAGTTCGATCGAGGCCACGATCGCCGGGCCGTCGCCTTCTCGTATCAGGCCGATCACTCGACGCAGCGCCGCATGCTCCTGCTCGGCGTTGACCATTGGACTGGCCAGTGCCGGCAATGAAAAGCCGCGCTCGTTTGGCGCCACGAACTCCACATACGCCACGCGCCCGCCGCCGGCGCCGGTCGAAAGCCAGTGGCGACGTGTCCAGGACGGTACGAAGATCATGCTCGGCGATTCAAGGCCATACGATTCGTTCTCAATCGTATACTCCAACTGGCCTTGCACCAGCATCAGCAACCGAGCGCAGTCGACCACCGCATCGGGATTGGCCATCTCCGGATACATCGTGAACTCGTCGCCCTTGAGAACCACAAGGGGCGACTGGTCCAGATGACGCAGATCCGCAGCCAGCGTTCGCAGGGTTTTCATGCCTGATCGGGCTCCGGGACGTGTCGAAACGGATATAAGCCGTCGATCACAAACATAGCGGGTAGAGCTGTGCTCTCGACTGAAAAACAATACAGCGCAGATTTGCTAACAACAACTCGAATTCCCGCTGATGTCCATGGTAGTTGTTCGGTCCGAGCGTCTGCGCTGTTCACTTGAGCAACATGAAAGCGAGAACCTGCCAGACGCTGTTGACCTGCAGATCGCCCGCACGCGGTACCCACAGCCGTTTGGATTCGCCGATGATCGAGCGATATCGGTTTCCCCCGGCCGGGACCAGTAGCGACCAACGCCCGCTTGCGTTTTGCCTGCGGGGCTGGCGGCTTCCACAAGTGGTGGTTCGACCGCTACGGCACGTTCGACAAGCTCAACGACACGTTCCTGACCACCCATGCTCGGCCACACATCAAGGTCGTTGGCGTGTATTTCAGCAGGAACTTTCAGATAAATGATCCAATCGAAGCGACGACATGGCGTTCGATGTGATTTCGGCTGCCGCTCAGCCATCATGCGCGAGATGTCGCTTAAGATCGTGAAGTGTGTTGATCTGCCAGTCCTCGGGCCAATCAGGTGGAAGTGGTTGAGACATGGTGGCGAGTTGATCGAGCAGTCGTTGCATGCTGCGATTGCCACCAGCGAGCAGCGTGGAAATTTTTGGCCGGGCGCTGGCAGCATACAGAGCAGGCATGGGTTGCCAGTGCTCGGCATGGAATGCCA
>CAYYPN010000288.1:0-3940 GCA_964473545.1 uncultured Planctomycetaceae bacterium | reverse complement strand
AAAAAAGTAGAGAGGAGATGGGGTGAAGCCCGGTCATGGAGGCGCAGCCCAGCGAAGCCGCCTTGGTCCGGATCGCCTGCCCGGCCTAACATCCCGCGGTCTTCAATTCTCAACAGGGTGAGCTGCACATGATTCTTCATTCATGGAACCGTTTCCAGGACATCGGTCTGTTGCTGCTTCGCGTCGGCATCGGCGGGTCGTTCGCGATCCTGCACGGCTGGGGCAAAATCACCGCCGGCCCGGACCTGTGGGAACAGTTGGGCGGGGCGATCGGGACGCTGGGGATCCCCGTGTTCCTGCCGGTGTTCTGGGGGTTCATGGCGGCCCTGGCCGAGTTCGTCGGAGCGATCCTGCTGGCGATGGGCCTGCTGTTCCGCCCGGCGGCGTTCCTGCTGCTGTGCACGATGATCGTGGCCACCTCCGTCCACATCAGCCGGGGCGAATCGTTCAGCCACCCGCTGGATATGGCGATCCTGTTCTTCTGCCTGCTGCTTATCGGACCCGGCAAGTACGCCATCGACAGCCTGCTGTGCGGCAAGGGCAGGTGATCGCCGCCACACCGCCAATGTTACCGAGAAATTAAAATCCGGTAATCGCCTTGCCTTTGGCCATCCATGGGGTATTTTTCCCATGAAGTGAGTCGTGGAGAGAGCGTGGCGAGGGGAGAACCCGTCCCGCTGGACCGCAAGCCGCGGTTGCACACCTCCACCGGAACAGTCCGCGAATGCCTTGGCGGCTCAAGATGTGCTATCGCCGCCCATGGGAGATGTGAGTATGGACCGCTACGCAGTGCTTCGGACCATCGCTGTGGTTGCGCTCGTCGGTGCAGCAACCACCGCCGCCCGCGCCGGGATCTTCGACACCGTCGACGGCGTCATCGACTCGCCCAACGGCGAATACCATGACTCGTTCGCCGACTCCGGCGACGGCGGCACCGTCTTCGCCAACTCGGCCATGGACATCGACAACGTCTACTACAACGTCACCGAAGTCGAGGGCGTCGACATGCTCTACATCGGCTTCACCACCAAGGGCGACGGGTTCAACACCGGCTCGTTCACCAACTGGACCAACCTGGGCATCGCCCTCGCCCCCTCCAGCGACGGCATCCCCCGCTACATGGCCAACTTCATCTACGCCGGCTCGACCAGTCCCTGGAACTACCAGTGGGTCCAGGGCACCGTCGTCCCCGGCGAACCGGCGCAGATCATGAGCGGCGGCCTCGGCTCGCTCTACGACGTCGCCGTCACCACCACCGACGGCAACGGCGCCACCCTCAACGGCTTCGAACTCGGTGTCCGACTCGATCAACTGGCGGCGTTGGACCTGCCTGCGGCCGAGTCGCTCGAAATCACCGTCACCCTCGCCGACTTCCTCGCCACCCACGTCGACCAGGCCCACGAAACGGCCACCGTCCCCGTGCCCGAGCCGGCCAGCCTCGCCCTCAGCCTCGCCGGCCTGGCCATGATCCTCCGCCGTCGACGCTGATTCGAACAGTCACCACCCCCACTCGATTTTCCAGTCCCCGCCAGGTCCCGACAGGACATGGCGGGGCTTTTTCATATTCGAGGTCCCCCGAACACGGCGCGCCCCCCCGTAGACATCCCCTCCCCGTCGCCTATACTCCAACCCATGCGCGTTTCACTCTCCGATCAGGTCCTCGACAATCGCATCGAAAGCGATCGCTTCGTCAAACGCGGCAAGCCCCGCTGGCTCCGCGCCAAAGTCCCGCAGGGATCGGGCTACAGCGATCTGCTCAAGCTCGTCCGCGGCCACAACCTCCACACCGTCTGCGAGGAGGCCGGCTGCCCCAACCTCGGCGAGTGCTGGGCGGCGGGCGTGGCGACCATCATGATCCTCGGCGATGTCTGCACCCGAAGCTGCGGGTTCTGTCACATCAAGACCGGCCGGCCCCCGGAACTGGATACCGAGGAGCCGGATCGCGTCGCCGACGCCGTGCGCATCATGGGCCTGAACTACATCGTCATCACCAGCGTCAACCGCGACGAACTGCCCGACGGCGGCGCGGCCATCTGGGCCCGCACCATCGAAGCGATCCGGAAAGCCTCGCCCCGGACAAAGGTTGAAGTGCTCATCCCCGATTTCTGTGGGGACTGGGATGCGCTGCAGACCGTACTCGACGCCAAACCCGACGTGCTCAACCACAACCTCGAAACGGTGCGCAGGCTCTACCCCGCGGTGCGGCCGCAGGCGAAGTATGACCGGTCGATCGAACTGCTCCGCCGCTCCAAGGCGCAGGGCTTTACCACCAAGACCGGCATCATGGTCGGCATCGGTGAAACCGACGACGAAGTCGACCGGCTCATGCAGGACGTGCTCGAAGGCACGCAGACGCCCTGGGGTCCCTGCGACATCCTCACGATCGGCCAGTACCTCCAGCCGTCGGCGGCCCACCTGCCGGTCCATCGCTTCGTGCAGCCGGCCACTTTTGACGCTTTCAAGCGGACCGGAGAGTCGATGGGGTTCGTCCACGTCGAAGCCGGCCCCATGGTCCGCAGCTCGTATCACGCTGACAAACAGGCGGTTGCGGCGTTCGACGCCCGCAATTGACACACCGTTGCAAACCGGCGAAAACCCGACGCAAAATCAGGGTTGTCGGCATCACCTGTTCGGGCGTATCATATTGCGATCATCTTATCTTGTTTCACGGTGAAACAGGCCGCCCGCCGCGGCGCGGGCCGCACCGACAACTTGGGGGGTTTGTCTCGTGAACTGACGTGCCGCGGCTCGATCGACCCGCTCGAACGCGGCCTGACGATACACATCCGCTGCCGCCCGCAGCAGACCCGATGCACACCCGAGGACCGGAGATGCCCGGCCCGGGCGCCGCGCCGACCCACAGGCCAGCGCGGCGTTTTCTTTAGTCGAACCTGAAAAAGTCGTGACTCAGGCGGCGAAGGTGATCGGTGGGAACGGGCGGGTTGATGGACCCGGGGCCGCAAGCGTCGCAGCACGCTGACCAGCAGGCGGATTGGCCCGGCGCATGGCAACCGCCACAGGAGTTTGCGGAGGTTGGCTCCGGCGGTGGCGAGGATCACGTTCATCGCGGCGCACTGGCGAGTCAATGCCATTCGTCGCCCGCACTTATCACGTTGGGTCCCTTACCTGCCCGCTTCTCGTAGTAACCGTCCCCCGCCCTGACATACTTGGCCAGGCCATGCGCTTCGAGGTTCTTGTCGGACAGTTGCTGTCTGGCACCGGCCTCGGACCACTGTCCCGCGATATGAGGTGGCTGGATCACCCGGCGCACCGGTTGGCCCGTCGTGGGATGTTTCGTCAGCGGCGCATCGGACATCTTCTGCATGACTTCAAATACTTGGTCTGCCTCGCCATCTTCCAACACGACCTCATACACATAGATCGGCATCAATTGGACTCCAAAGCTGCGTCCGGCGAATGGACCGGAAGCTGGCTGTGGTCGTGCTTCTGGTCGTGATGATCGTCGTGGCAACCACAATCCGATCCGCAGGTGCAGGTGCAGGGCATCTGAGCTCGTTGCTCAACCACAGCATCGACGGGTGTTGAGCCGACTTCGGCTGAGGCAGACTGACACAACTCGCCCCAGGTACGGATCGCTTCGGATTGGCAGTGGCGAACGATCATGCTTTGACCGTTTTGCGGACAGTAGTATTCATAACGAGGCATGCGGCAATCTCCTTGGGCTGGTATAAAGAGGATGTTGTTCACACGGTCGCAGGCTGAGGCTGTTCCCAACTCGGCAGCGGGTCATCGAATTGCCGCCAGTGTTCCGGGCCGGCCTCCATCTCGGTGTCGGAGAGGAGCGCGGCATCGAGCTTGGCCTCGATCTGCTCACGGTTCATCTCGACGCCGATGAACACGATCTCCTGCCGGCAGTCGCCGACCTCGTCGTCCCAGAGTTCTTCAATCCACTCGCGCGTCTCGGGGTCCTCAGGCCATC
>CAYYPN010000287.1:917-3974 GCA_964473545.1 uncultured Planctomycetaceae bacterium | reverse complement strand
TTCATCCTTCTACCTTCATCCTTCTGCCTTCCCTCACGCCTTGATATCATGTCGTCATGCAATCTCCGCTCGGGGTATGGCTGATGCGATCGGCGATGACATTGTGCGGGGCGCTGGCGGGTTGCGACGCGTTGATCGTCGACGTGATGATCAAGGCGCCCAATCACCACCGCCAGGTTCACGCGGTCGATGCGACCGGGACGTTTGAGCTCAAACTCATGCGGATCGATCAGCAGATCGCCGTCGACGTCGGCCCGCCGCCGGCGCGGTTGCGGGCGTGGGTGATCGAGCCGACCGACAAGAACCCCGACCGCATCGAGCCGCGCGGCACGATCCTGGTGATTCACGGCCGGGCGGCGGAGTTGCGGTGGCACTTGCGGACCGCGCGCCAGTTCGCCGCCGACGGGTATCGCGCGGTGCTGGTCGATCTGCGCGGCCACGGCGGGTCGAGCGGGGATTACCTGACCTACGGCGCGCACGAAACGCCCGACCTCGTGCAGGTCATCGATGACCTGGAACGGCGCGGCCTGCTGACCCGCCCGCTGGGCGTGTGGGGCCTGAGCATGGGCGCGTCGATCACCATTCAACTCGCCGGTGCCGACAAGCGGGTCGATGCGGCCGTGGCTGTCGCGCCGTACACCTCGATGCGCGACGTCGTCCGCCACGTCATCCAGAGCTACCTGCCGATCCGCAAGCTGACCGATGCCGAGTGCGACACGCTGATCGCGCAAGCCGGCGAGATCGGCCGGTTCGATCCGAACGATGCCGACACGCTGGCGGCGCTGGAGCGGACCGAGGCGCCGACCCTGATCGTGCACGGCAAGTGGGATGCGGTGATCCCCCACGCCCAGTCCGAGCGTCTGGCCGAGGTCGCCGGCCGCCGGGGCAAGCTCGTCAGCCTGGCGTACACCGGCCACGTCGGGGCGTACTTCGACGTCGGCGACCGCATCCGCCGGGCGTCGACCGAATGGTTCGACGAAAAGCTGACCCGCTAGAGGCGTGCGGGCTTGAGCCCGCATGCGAAGTGGATCCGGACACCCCCCATGCGGGCTGAAGCCCGCACGCCTTCTCGTTTCATCCGCACGCCTTCTCGTTTCATCCGCACGCCTTTGGGCTGAACTGCCCGGCGTTCTCGCCGTACAATACCCATCGCCGCGTCAAGGTCGGGCATGTTTGGGGCCGATATGGCCTGTAGCCCGGTGTGGGCGCCTGGGACGCCGGATTTCACGGAAGGTTGTTCAATATGTGCGGAATCGTCGCTTACGTCGGGGCACGCAACGCCCAGCCCATCCTCCTCGAAGGCCTCAAGCGCCTGGAATACCGCGGATATGACTCGGCCGGCGTGGCCGTGGTCAACGGCGGCGGCATCCAGACCATGCGCAGCGTCGGCCGCGTCAGCGTCCTCGAATCCATGCTCGATAACGCCGGCGGACTCGACGGCAACCTCGGCATCGCCCACACCCGCTGGGCCACGCACGGCTCGCCCACCGAGGCCAACGCCCACCCCCACCGCGACGACCGAAACAAGATCGCCCTCGTCCACAACGGCATCATCGAAAACTACGCCACCCTGCGCCGCTTCCTCGAAGGCAAGGGTCACACCTTCACCAGCGAAACCGATACCGAGGTCCTCGCCCAGCTCATCGGCGAGTTGTATTCGACCGGGTTGACGCTGGAGCAGGCCGTGCAGGCGGCGCTGCGTGAGGTCACCGGCGCTTACGCCATCGCGGTCATTTGCGCCGACGAGCCGCAGACGCTGGTCGTCGCCCGCAAGGGCTCGCCCCTGCTGGTGGGCCTGGCCAACGGCGCGTACATCGCCGCGTCCGACGCCTCGGCCATCATCAGCCACACCGCCCAGGTCATCACCCTCGAGGATTACCAGGTCGCCAGGCTGAGCATCGGCGACAACCAGCCCGAGCTGCGCACGACGACGATCGACAACGTCCCGGTCGCGCCGCAGGTGCAGGAGCTGGAGATGAACCTCGACGAGATCGAACTGGCCGGCTACCCGCACTTCATGCTCAAGGAGATCATGGAGCAGCCGCAGGCGCTGACCAACGCCCTGCGCGGCCGCATCGACCAGCGCGAGGGCCGCGTCGTGCTCGGGGGGTTGAGCAACTACGCCCGTGAACTGGTCCGCTGTCGACGGTTCATTCTCACCGCGCAGGGGACGGCCTGGCACGCCGGGCTCATCGGCGAGTACCTGCTCGAAGACCTGGCCAAGGTCCCGGCGGAAACCGAATACGCCAGCGAGTTCCGTTACCGCAACCCGATCGTCGGCGAGAACACCGCGCTGGTCGCGATCAGCCAGTCCGGCGAGACCGCCGACACGCTGGCGGCGTTGCACGAGGCCCGCGAGCGCGGGGCGCTGGCCATCGGCGTGGTCAACGTCGTCGGCTCGACCATCAGCCGCGACACCGACGCCGGCGTCTACCTGCACGTGGGCCCGGAGATCGGCGTCGCCAGCACCAAGGCCTTCCTCGGCCAGGTCGCCGTGCTCACGCTCATCGCCCTGTTCGTCGGTCGACGCCGCTACCTCAGCAAGGAAGCCTGCGCCGCCTACCTCGATGAACTGGCGCGCTTGCCCGACATGATCGGCAGGGTCCTCGAACTCAGCGACCACATCCGCGACGAGACGGCCAAGGTCGTTGATCGCGAAAACTGGCTGTTCCTCGGGCGCGGGTACAACTATCCCGTCGCCCTGGAAGGCGCCTTGAAGCTCAAGGAAATCAGCTACATCCATGCCGAGGGCATGCCCGCGGCGGAGATGAAGCATGGCCCGATCGCGCTGATCGACGAGGGCATGCCGGTCGTGTTCATCGCACCGCACAACAGCCAGTACGAGAAGGTCGTGAGCAACATCGAGGAAGTCCGGGCCCGCGGCGGGCGCATCATCGCCATCGCCGACGAAGGCGACCGCGAGATCGAAAAGTATTCCGACACGATCTTCCGCGTCCCGCACGTGTCCGAGGCCCTGCAGCCTTTGATCACGACGATCCCGCTGCAACTGCTGGCTTATCACGCGGCGGTCCTGCGCGGCCACGACGTCGACAAACC
>CAYYPN010000287.1:0-907 GCA_964473545.1 uncultured Planctomycetaceae bacterium | reverse complement strand
GCGTCACCGTGGAATGACGTCCCCGCCGGACGAGCCAACCGCGAACAGCCAATAGCCGAGTGCGTGCGCCACCTGCACGAGCCGCGCGATAGCTGTCCCGGTCGATCATCGGGTATCATGTCGGCGGTCGCACCCGGAGGCACATCCCATCATCCGCAAATCGCAAGGTTTGCGGCTTGTTGTCGGGACTTCCGCATCAATCACGTCGTCGGCTACACTGGGGTCATGCTCACCGCGGTGGCGATACTGGCGGCTCTGCCGGAGAGGACCTCGGAGATTCTGTTGTGGTCGGGCGTCCTCGTGGTCGCGATCGTGGTGTTGTTCGTCGTCACCGTGACGGTCAAGCGGCGGTTGGATGCGACGAGCGTGATGAGCGGGCACGAGCCGCCGTTCACGTTGGACGAGCTGCGGCGGCTGCGCGATCGGGGGGAAATCGACGATGAGCAATACGCCCGGGCCCGGGATGCGATTGTGAACCTGACCCGAGGCCCGCCCCCGCCCCCGGAATCAAGCCCGGAATCAAGCCCGGGATCGACATCACAGGCGGGCGAGGTGGAATCGGCGGAGGAGCAGGCGGATAATGAGCCGGACGATCCGTCTGGGTCTGACCGAACTTCGTGACGTGGTGCGTCGGTTCGTGTAGATTAGGGTCAAGAACGGGCGGTTTCCGGTCGATGCTTGGCGGGGTGGCAGGTGTTGGCGGCCGCGTAAAGGCTTGTCATACCACGCACTCGGCCCGCCGGGCCCGTTTGTCGTTATACCGGATTTTCAGGAGCCATCATGGCTGACGATACGCGAGGATCGGACACCGACCGCAACGACGAGGGCGGCGGGTTTCGCGGGCGAAAGATCACCACCTGCAGCTTCTGCGGCAGTATGCCCACAGGCCCGAGCTGCGGGTGCATGT
>CAYYPN010000286.1:0-4017 GCA_964473545.1 uncultured Planctomycetaceae bacterium | reverse complement strand
ACTACTACACCGACCCCACGCTGCTCGACATCGCCGGGGCGGTCAATTCCCTGCCTGCGTTCGTTATGGGTCGGCCGGATAATGTCAACCATACCACGGGCGTGTGACACCGTGGTGCACTATCGACTCTATGCATGGCTGATAGAATGCCGGTTTTATCCGTGGAACTCGTCCATTCAAATGGTAAAAGCTCACGACAATCCGCTGATTGTGCAAAGCGACCACACGATCCTGGCCGAGGTGGACAGCCCGCGCTATGCCGAGGCACGCGATGCGTTGCTGGGTTTCGCGGAGTTGGTCAAATCGCCGGAGCATGTGCACACCTATCGCATCACACCGCTGTCCATCTGGAACGCCTGTGCTGCCGGTCATAACGCCGATGCGATCGTCTCGGCACTGGAGCAGTATGCGCGGTACGACCCACCGGCCAACGTACTGCGTGAAGTGCGTGATTATGCTTCGCGCTATGGGCGGCTACGTTTGGTTCGCGTCGACGATACGCAATTGCGATTAGAAGGTGATGATGCGGACCTGACAGGACTGATCGCGGAGCATCGCGAGACGGCCTCGTTGTTGAGCGAGCGCGAGGACGCCAACGGGTTTCGGATTGCGCCGGCGGATCGCGGTCGGCTCAAGCAGGCGTTGGTCAAGGCGGGTTTTCCGGCGGAAGACTTGGCGGGCTATACGCCGGGCGAGCCTCTTGCACTGCAAATGCGTGAACGGACGATCGAAGGCCATGCCTTCGCGCTGCGTGCGTATCAACATGAAGCAGTCGATGCGTTTCACGCGGCCGGCGGCGAGCGGGGCGGCAGCGGCGTCGTGGTGCTACCTTGCGGCGCGGGCAAGACAGTAGTCGGCATGGCCTGCATGCAACGCGTGGCGGCGTCGACGCTGATCCTGACCACCTCGACCACCGCAGTACGGCAGTGGATCGGAGAATTGCTGGATAAGACAACGCTCAACCCGGATCAGATCGGAGAATACACCGGATTTGCCAAGGACATCCGCCCGGTCACCGTCGCCACCTACCAGGTACTCACCCACCGCGATTCGCAGGCCGAGGACTTCACCCACCTGGCGTTGTTCGACCAGCGTGACTGGGGTTTGATCATCTATGACGAGGTGCATCTGCTGCCCGCTCCCGTGTTTCAGGTGACGGCGACGCTGCAGGCTCGGCGGCGGCTGGGTTTGACCGCAACGCTGGTGCGTGAGGATCATCGCGAGGACGATGTGTTCGCGCTGATCGGGCCGAAAAAAGCGGATGTACCCTGGAAGGTGCTGGAACGACAGGGCTGGATTGCCAAGGCCCGTTGCACAGAAGTCCGCCTGCCGCTGCCGGAGGCGATGCGCACTTCTTATGCGCTGGCTGACCCGCGCCAGCAGTTCCGCATCGCCTCGGAGAATCCGGCCAAGGCGGTGCTGGTTCGACGCATCCTCGCGCTGCACGTCGGCGAGCCGGCACTGGTCATCGGCATGTACGTCGATCAACTCAAACAACTGGCCAGGGAATTGGATGCCCCGCTGATCACCGGATCGACCGGGCAGCGCAAGCGCGACCAGTTGTTCGAGGCTTTTCGCAACGGCGAGGTGCCGGTCTTGGTGGTGTCCAAGGTTGCCAACTTCGCAATCGATCTGCCCGATGCATCGCTGGCGATCCAGGTTTCGGGCACCTTCGGGTCGCGGCAGGAAGAGGCTCAACGCCTTGGCCGGCTGCTGCGTCCCAAACGCGATTGCAACCAGGCACACTTCTACAGCCTCGTCACCCGCGAGACCCGCGAGCAGGAGTTCGCGCTCAACCGCCAGCTTTTCCTGTGTGAGCAGGGCTACCAGTATCGCATCGTGGACGTGGAGGAAGGTGATAACGCATTGATTTGCGAAGACGAAAACACGCTATTCAGTGACGAGGTAGATGGATGAGACATTTGAATATTGAGTGGAGCAGGCTGATTGATCGCCTTGAGACATGGTCGACGCTGGCACCTGAATCAAAGAACGCCTATTTGCAGCTAAAGCCGAATCAGTACACCGCCCGCACGCAGTTCGACCAGAACGACGTGCAGCCATTGATCGACGAGGGGTTGCTGGTCTCCGGAAGTGATAGGACAAAGGTTCGTGTTCCGCCGTCAGCCCGCGAGTTCTCCGGGGCCATGCGGGCCATGCACCGTCACCGGTTTCATCAAGGCAGCAACGAGGTGGACTTAAGGGGCTATGTCAGCGATCACCTGACCGTCGAAGAACGCAGGGCCCTCCTGCACGGGAAGAACTCGTATACCACCTATGGCGGCAGTGAGACTTTCCACCTGGTCGCTCGCCAAGACTGGCTGCAGCAAGTCCTTGATCTTCCAGATGCCAAGTCGGCAAGTCAATGGGAGCAGTCACGCCTATCCGAACCACGATATCAGTCCCGGGGCGTTCAGTTCGAGGATGGCTCGCCGTACTTCGATGATGAGGCGTTGTTCGATGCGTTCAAGCGGTTGCTGGCCACGGCGGTAACCTGGCCCACGCCTGTGCCGCTGTCGCGATTACCAAAACTTGTGCCGGATGTGGAGCCACAACTGCTGAGGCGGGCGATCATGCCGGCGGTGCGCTATCTGCTGCTGTTCCCATGGTTGGATGGCGAATCATTGGAGCCCGTAATCGCCATCTGGTCGGAAATCGCCTATCTGCTGCATCGACCTGAGCCGGTGATACCCAGGTCGGTTGAGCCGGAGGAGACCTTTCATGCGCCGGTACTGATCGAGGACATGACAAGCGTATTGGTGGTGGCGACCGCCGAGTCGTTGCGTGTGCTGGCCAACGGTGATGGGCTTTACGCCAAAGATCTGCAGCGGTTGGCCGAGTCAGTCCTTGCACTGCCGAACTGGTTCGCAGCCCGAGTCGAAGAGGATGATCTCGACCTGGTATCCGGACACGAAGACCCTCCGACCGAGCGGCGGATACTCAATGCGGTCGACGCCTGCATCCAGCAGGATCTATTGCGCAGCAGGAAAGGACTGCGCGGGCGCAATGAACTCCAGATCGCGCCTGACGGTCATGACTGGCTGGGCAAGGCTATCCACGAGAGGCTGCGCGACATGCTCGAACCGTGGCGTGTGTCACCGGATTCGAACCAGCGCGGAAAAGCCCGTCGCCGTTCAACATTGCATGTGATGATCGATGGTGAGTTCGTGGCATGGAACGACACAGATCGTTCACCGTGGACGCCGGCTAACTTTAACTTGGGCTACGGCTCAAACGTGGGGAAGATCGACTGGCGTGCGGCATTCGTGGATATGCTTCGCGACGCGGATGGCGTGTTCATGCCATTTGACGAACTGCTGGCGTACCACGCTAGAGTCAACAACCCACTTCTCGGTCGACGCCAGCAAGGCACCTACGGCCCCACGCCAAAGGTGAACTTCTTTGGCTTTGGGAGGCGCGAGCCAAGCGAAGCCCAACTTGAAGCCATGTGGATCGACATGGCTGGCGACATGATCGACTCAAACCTTGTTCCGCTCGGCGCAATCGAACTTGGCCGGCTTGGTGACCGCCTGGCGATTCGGTTGCACGACATCGGCCGGTTTATGCTTGGCCTGGCCGACAACTTCGCGTATCACGCCCAGCCCGAAGGCAAGGTCATCATCCAGCCAAACTTCGAGATCACCTTCCTCGGCCCCGCGCCACGCGCCGAGGCACTGGTCGGCCGCCTCGCCGAACGCACCGGGTCACGCACGGGCACGATGTTTCGCATCACCCGGGCCTCCATCCTCGCCGCCGCCGCTGCAGGCATGACGGTAGACGATGCGTTGCGTGACCTATCCGAAATAAGCGACAAGCCCGTGCCCGCCAACGTGAAGCATGAAGTTCAAGGCTGGTTCGACGTAACCCGACACGTCAAGATGCGTCAGACCTGGGTCATCGATGCCGGTGATCAGGCTACATGCACACGCATCCTCGCCGCCCTCGGCAAACAGGCACGTCAGCTCACGCCTGAACTAATTGAAATCGTCGCCACGAAGAAGGATCACAGTACACTGA
>CAYYPN010000285.1:0-4025 GCA_964473545.1 uncultured Planctomycetaceae bacterium | reverse complement strand
CGTCGTGTTGGGTCGATCGTAAGGCGCGCCGGTAATGATCGTCAGGCGCGGCCCGCAGTGGGTGCAGTTGATGAACGGATACCGATACCGCCGATCGTCGGGATCGAACAACTCGCGCAGGCAGTCGTCACACGTGGCCATGTCGGGCGAGATGAACACCGCGCCGTCGCTTGTCGTGGAACTGGCTTGAATGTCGAACGCCCGATCGCCGCGCGGATCGACAGGCTGCCAGGTCAACGCATCGATCTGCGCCAGCGGCGGCGCGCCGTGCTGCAACCGTTCGATTACCGCATCGAGCGATTCCAGCGGGCCTTCGACTTCGATGTGCACGTCGCCCGAGTCGTTGCGGACGAAGCCGGTCAGGTGCAGGCCGGTGGCCAGGCGATACACGAACGGCCGGAAGCCGACGCCCTGGACGATGCCGCGCACATGGATGGCGCGCCGCCGGATCATTCGGTGCCTCGGATGACTTGCGAGGCGAAGCGGCGGTACTGTTCCCAGTCGTAGTAGCTGAGCTGGTGCTGACCGGTGCGCAGGTGATAGGCCAGATGGCCGATGATCGGCTGGTCGGGGGCGGGCATGACATCGGTCGGCAGGCCGCGTTCGCCCAGCCATTCGTAGATCGGCGTGGCGTGCACGAGCGAGAGGAACTCGCCGCGCGGATCGGCCCAGAGATCGTCGGTCGCGCTGGCGACGTGGATCGGCCGCGGCGTGATCAGGGCCAGCAGTTCGTGCTGATCCACCGGCAGCTCGTCCTCGCGGTCGTTGTACTGTTTGAAGTTGCCGCAGAACCAGTAGGGGAAGCGGTCGTTGATGGCGCGGACGGTTTCGCCGAAGCATCGCCGGCTCAGGGCCGCGCCGACACAGCCGGAGCCGTTGCTGATCGCCGCGGCGAAGCGGGTGTCCTGGGCCGCGGCCCACAAGGCGGCCTTGCCCAGGCGCGAGTGGCCGAGGGCGATCACACGCTCAGCATCCACCTCGGGTTGTTCCCGCAGGTAGTCGAGCATGCGGCAGAGTGTCCACGCCCACCCGCCGACCGCGCCCATCTCCGTGTCGCCGGGCATCGACCCGTCAACCGGCCCGAACAGGCCAAGCACCCCCTGCCGGTATTCAGCCGCATTGTCGGGGACGACGGTCAACCGACACATCATTGCGATGGCGAAACCCTCGGCGAGCAGCGCTTCGACCGGCCAGCGGGAGCCGTCACGATTGCGCTCGAAGTCGGCGCAGCGCGGCTCGATGCGCACGCCCTCGTCGGCGGTGGCCGTGTGGTTGCCCCGGAAGTTCAACGCGCAGAACGTCGTCGCCGGTCCATCGGCATGGGCCGGCAGGTACAGCAACAGGTCGGTGGTCACGGCGTGGCCGCCACGGGCAAAGCGCATGCTGACCTGGCGGCGAAGCCCCAGGCCTTCGAACACCGGCTCATCGGGGGCGGCGGTGAGATCGATATCGACGGGATCGGTCGGCGTGCGGCCGTAGACGTGGTCAGTGAACAGGTCGAGCAACTCGACCCGGCGCGCGGGCCAATCGCCAGGCGACTCGACCGGCGTACCGTCGGCAAACTTCCCGGGATCGGGCAGGGTGTACTCGGGAACGCATGTTTCGTCGTAGTTGGTCGCGTCGGCCATGGTATTGAGTGTAGCGGATCAATGGTCGTCGTCACGGTCCATGAAGATCTCGCGGATTTCGCGCAAGGGATAGCCGCCGTCATTGAGCATCTTGACCATGCGGATGCGGCGGATGGTGCGGGCGTCGAACAACCGCTGCCCCGACGGGCTCAAGGCCGAGGGCTCGACGACCTGCATGTAGCAGTAGTACTGGAGTTGGGCGGCGGTCACCCCGGCCAGGCGCGCCGCCTCGCCGAACCGCACGCCGCCGGGCGTGTCGTCGGTCGGACCGGGTTGGGCGGAGGTGCGAGCCATGGCGCTTAGTTTAACGCGCCGTGCCCTGAAGCTGATCCGCGCAACGTGCCTAAGCTATGGCATCGCCTTATCGCCTGGAGCAACGCATGGATGACGCGCATCTGAATCGCCAGTCGCTCGACGACTACCAGCGACGGGTTCAAAGCATCGGCCCGGACGCGACGCCGCAATGGGGTCGGATGAATCCGCACGAAATGATGACCCACCTGGCGCGTATGTTCGAAATCACCCTCGGCCATGTGCAACTGCCCGACCAGAGCAACGTATTCACGCGCACCGTGTTGCGTTGGATCGTGCTGGACTGGCCCTGGCCCAAGGGCAAGGTCAAGGCGCCGGACAGCTTCACACCGCCCCCGGAACGAGACTTCGAGCAGGAAAAGCAGCGCGTGATCGAGTTGATGCGCGAATTCATCGAAGTGGCCGAGACCGCACCCGATCGCCTGCACCCCAGCCCGATCCTTGGGCGACTGAGCGCTCGCCAATGGTGCAAGCTCCAGGGCAAACACACGGACCACCACCTGCGGCAGTTCGGCGTGTAGCGACTAGGTCATGTACCGGTCGACTTCTTCGAGGGCGATCTCAACCCAGCGGGTGATGCGCCAGGGTTCGTGGTTGATCGTGTGCGTGTCCTTCATGATGATCTCGAGCGGTCCCCGGCCGGCAATGGCGAGCGTTCGGCGCAGGTCTTCGCGAATGCGATCCTCGTTGAACATCGAGCAGATCAACGTCGGGTTGGGTTTGCGGCTGAAGATCACCCGGTCACCCAGCAGGTCGCGCATGCGCTGCTGGTCGACCCAGGGCGAACCGGACACCCGCCGCAGCCGCGGCACGTCACGCAGAATCATCGGCAGGCGATCATGGATCGGTTCGCAGCAGCCGTAGCAGTTCAGCCCGAAGCGCTCGAGCAGCGGGATTTCGTACTGCAGGACAAAGGCCTCGAACATGTCCGGCGACACCCCCACCGTTTCCTGCGACTCGGCGAAACCCCAGAGGTCGGACAAACGGGCCGGGGCGTGCGATGCCAGTTCGTCGGTGTAGCCCAGCCCCCCCGAACCGGTGTAGTCGTTCTCGTTATGCGGCGAAAGCAGACCTTCGGCTTCAACCCAGTCGAGCAGGTTCAGGTTGCAGTCGCGCAACCACGCCATGAGTCGATGCAGGCCCTCGGGATTGTCGTACATCGTCAGCAGGAGTTGTTCGAGCCCGACGAGGCGGGCGGCGATATGGGTCAGCCCCATCGTCCACCACAAACGGTCGCGGCGCCGCACCGGCAGAAGATCGCCGAATGCTTCGTCGGCCATCGCCAGACGACGATCGGACTCGGCGCGGTCGACGGTGTGGGGTTCCATGACCAGCTTATCGAAATCGGCATCGAGGTCCTTGATGGGGGGGTCCCAGACGTAGCTGCCCAGTTGCTCAGCCCGGACCTCGGGAATGTCGACGCCGTACCCGCCCCGCCGCCAGACCCAGCTGACGTTGAACCACGGCTCGATGACCGCGTCGTCACGGAGGTGATCCCACCAGTAGAGCGTATGTCGCAGGTTCCATTCGAACCGGCGGTGCTGCTCGTCGTTGCATTGCAGCGCATCGTCCGGCAGCAGCTCGCGCCACGCGCCTTCGGGGAAGCAGAGGATCAGCGGCCGCTGGGGGCGGAGGGCATTATGGTCGAGCCAGCGCTGACGCCGATCGGCCATCTCGGGAAGGTCGGCGATTTCGCGAACGCGCGCCGCCAGCGGGCGGAGGATGTCACGATCGTGTTGAGTGGTCACTAGGAAAAACGCCATGCGGTGCGGGGTGGGCATGATACCGCGCACGGCGTATAAAAAAGCCCACCCATAGCCATGGGTGGGCTTTGTATTTGCATGAGTAATGTCTACTTGCCGGTGAAGAATTTGCGAATGGAGTGGAAGGTGGTGGATCGGCCGACGCGGGCGATGGACTCGGTCAGGGGGATTTCCTTGGGGCAGGCCTTGACGCAGTTCTGGGCGTTGCCGCAGTCGGCGATGCCACCGCCCTGCTCCATGACTGCCAGCCGCTCGTCGCTCAGTTCGGCACCGGTCTTGTGGCTGTTGAAGTATTCGACCTGGCTGATGACCGCGGCGCCGA
>CAYYPN010000284.1:0-4039 GCA_964473545.1 uncultured Planctomycetaceae bacterium | reverse complement strand
CGAGCCGGGCAACCTGCACGGCGTGATCGTGCAGTTCGGCGGGCAGACCCCGCTCAACCTCGCCCATGGCCTGGAGATGGCGGGCGTGCCGATCATCGGCACCAGTGTCGACTCGATCGACGTCGCCGAGGACCGCGAGCGGTTCCAGCAACTGCTGCGCGACACCCACCTCCAGCAACCGGACAACGGCATCGCCTACTCCCTGGAGCAGGCCAAGACCATCGCCGACCGCATCGGCTACCCCGTGCTCGTCCGCCCGAGCTACGTCCTCGGCGGGCGCGGGATGGAGACGTGCTTCGATGAAGACCAGCTCGACTTCTACATGAAGTCGGCGGTGAACGTGTCCGATCTCGCCGACGCGCCGGTGCTCATCGACAAGTTCCTCGCCGAGGCGATCGAGGTCGACGTCGACGTGGTCGGCGACGGCAAGACGTCGCTGGTCTGCGGCGTCATGGAGCACATCGAAGAAGCCGGCGTGCACTCGGGCGACTCGGCGTGCGCGATTCCGCCCTACTCCCTTCCGCAGGAGGTGATCGATCGGCTGGTCGTCTCGTCGCGCAGCCTCGCCGAGGCTTTGTCGGTGCGGGGACTGATGAACGTGCAGTACGCCATCACCCGCCCCCATGCGGCCGGTGAGAAGTACGAGATTTATGTGCTCGAGGTGAACCCCCGCGCCAGCCGCACCGTGCCGTTCGTCAGCAAGGCGACGGGCGTGAGCTGGGCGCGCGTCGCGGCGAAGGTCATGGCCGGCCAGCCGCTGGCCAACCTCGACGTGAGCGAAAACCTCAGGCCCGATCACGTGTCGGTCAAGGAGTCGGTGTTCCCGTTCAGCAAGTTCCCGGGCGTGGATGTGATCCTCGGGCCGGAGATGCGGTCGACGGGCGAGGTGATGGGCGCGGATCGTGACTTTCCGGTCGCGTTCGGCAAGAGCCAGATGGCCGCGGGCACCAACCTGCCGACCGGGGGGAACGTGTTCCTGAGCATTCGCGATTCGGACAAGCCGCACATCGTCGACGTGGCCCGGCGCCTGGCCGGGATGGGCCTGGTCATCTACAGCACGGGCGGGACGCACAGCTACCTCGCCACGCAGGGCATCGACGCCAAACGCCTGCACAAGATTTCCGAGGGTCGGCCCAACGCGATCGACATGATCAAAAACCACGAACTGGCCCTGGTCATCAACACGCCCACGCGCAAGGGGATGAAGACCGACGAAGGCAAGCTCCGGGCCACCGCGGTGCGATACAACGTGCCGATGATCACCACGACGACCGGCGCCGCCGCGGCGGTGCGGGCGATCGACGCCCTCCGCGCCGGGGCGTGGGGCGTGCGGACGTTGTAGGATTACTTACCAGAATATCGACTCGGCGCGTTGCGCAAGTAATCAGCGAAACGCCCCGATCGCCAGCACCAGCCAGATGATGCAGCCGAGGGCGAACTTGGTCATCGTGCCGATGAAGTGGCCGACCGCCGCGCCGCGCCCGGAGCGAAAGGCGTCGGCCTGCGGGCGGCCGGACACCATCTCCAAGGCGGTCGCCCCGACGAACGCGCCGACCACCGCGCCGATGATCGTACCGATCAGGGGTAAGACGCCCGTGCCGATGATCGCCCCGGCGATGCCCCCGCCCAGCGCGCCGATCGCCCCCCAGTGCGTACCCCCGGCCTTCTTCGAACCGCTGGCCCCGGCGATCAGTTCGATCGCCTCGCCGATGCCGGCGACGATCACCACCGCGCCGATCGTGTACCAACTGAATGCATCGACCTCCGTCACCCACATCATCAGCAGCGCCATGCCGATCATCAGCCAGTTGCCCGGCAACCCCGCCAGCGTGCAGAACAGCCACAGCAGGTTGAGCAGGACCATCGCTGAGGCGTAAACGTAGAGCATGGGGCGGCGGATCCGGTTTGTTTACAGCCCGGCACGCATATGCCGGAACACTTCCGTGGCAAGAACGACGTCACCCGCATCGCCGCAGCCCAGCAATACGGGCCAGTCGGCGGGGTCGTTCGGGCGGGTGCCGTGCGAGCCTTTGACCAACTCCGGTTGATCGGCTTTGATGCGCGGCATCCGGCCCTTGCCCAGCGGGCCGGCGGCGAACATCTCCGTCGGGTCGTACCCGGGCTTGCGGTGAATGTCGATCGTCCAGGCATAGTCCGGCGCTTCGGCCCCGTCGCTCCACCAGCGATACTCGAACCAGCTATCGGTCCGGGCGAAAGCGATCGCATCCCCGGCCCGGGGCGTGTCGAGTCCGACGGCCACGCGCTGCGGGCCGAAATGGATCGACGCCACCTCGGCCCGACCGGCCAGCCGATTCGCCACATCCGCACACGACGCGCTGTCGATGCAGTACACGTGGGCCACCTGGTGATCGCACAGGGCGAACGCGGCACTGTTGGCGTAATCGATCTCGCCACGGTCGTCGACGACCAGCAGGCCCGCCTCGCGCAGGAGGACGTTGGGGGCCAGCGTGCGATGGACGTCGGTCATGCCGTATTCGCTGAGGAGGACGATGCGCGCGCCGTCGGCGGTCGCCTGTTCGACCAGCGGCGTCATGACCTCGAGCACCTCGGCCAGCGCCTCGACATTCCGGGGATCGGAAGGCCCGAGTTTCTGGTTGTCGTAGTCGAGATGCGGGATGTAGGTCAGTTGCACGTCCGGGCGGTGATGTTGCCAGACGTGTTGCGCCGCGGCCACGATCCATTTCGACCCTTCGATCCCGGTCGCCGGTCCCCAGTAACGATGCAATGGAAACGTACCGAGTTGATCGTCAAGCTGCGCCGCCAATTCCGGTGGAGACGTCCAGCAGGCGCTCAGGGTCGAGCCGTCGGGCCCATGCTCAGGCTTGGGGGTGACGACGATGTCGGCGGCGCTGATGGAGGACTGGAAGAACAGCAGGGCCACCCGGGCCGGCGCTGCGCTCTGGCCCGGCGTGGACCAGACCCTCGGCGTTTGCAGCAGGTTGTTGGACTGCTCCCAGAAGCTGACGTTGCGGCGGTGGTCGGCGAAGGAATCGAGGTCGAGATGCTCACGCACATCGGGGCATCGGAACCCGGCCACGCCGTTGGCGACGACGCCGTGCGCTTCGGGCAGGACGCCGGTGGTGTAGGTTGCCTGCGCCGGCATGGTCACCGCGGGCAGGACCGGCTCGATCACCGACGCGCCGCGCTCGATCAAAGCCTGGAGCCACGCCGGCCGCCGCTCGGTCGGCAGGCGATCGAGCAATCGCTGCGACAGTCCCGGCAAGTCGAGCACGAGCGTCGGCATGTCAGTTGTCATCGTCATCGGGCAGCGGTGGAATCATGAGCTTGTCGCCGGGGTGCAGATCGTTGGGACTGCTCATGCGCGACTTGTTGGCGGTGTAGATCAGTCGCCACTTCGTCCCGTCCTTGTATTCACGCTGGGCGATGGTCCACAGCGAATCGCCCTCCCGCACGGTGACGGTGCGCATGTCCGGGCTCAGGCCCAGGCCCAGTGGATCGGTTTCAGTGCGCTCGGCGACGGGCCCGCGCTCCGGCTGGGGCTTGGGGATGACGAGCTTCTGACCCGGACGAAGCGTCACGTTGTCAAGCAGGTTGTTGGCCCGGGCGATCAGCCGCCACTTCGCCCCGGACCCCAGCGTCTTCCGGGCGATGATCCACAACGAGTCGCCCAACTCAACGGTGTAGGGGGTCATGTCGTCAGCCGGGCCGGCGTCGCCGGTCGGCGGGCGCGAGGTGTCGATCGTCGGGCGGCGCGGCGACTCATTGGGCCGCTCCATGCGCAACACGTTCGGCCGCAACGACCGCACCGACGAACGGTTGGGCTCGGCTGTGGTGTTCGAGGTTGTCGCCGTGGCGCGATTGGGCGATGGGGTGGTCGGGCGATCGGGCGACGATCCCGACGCGCCCGGGGTGTCGTTCAACGTCAGATCGGGCAGGCGCAACGGATCGTCGTCTTCCTCCGGCTCCTCCGCCTCGGCAACCGGCGTGAGGGCCGGATCGGCGACGGGGCGCGTCGGCGCATTCGTCGAACCGGGAGCCGGGGCAGACGTCGATCCGA
>CAYYPN010000283.1:0-4058 GCA_964473545.1 uncultured Planctomycetaceae bacterium | reverse complement strand
CCCCCACCCCCGCCCGACGCCACGCCGCCCCGGAAATCCAACGCCGGGTTGATCATCGCCATCTGTGTCGGTGGCGGGTTGCTTGTGCTGCTGGTCTGCGGGGGCTTGCTCGCGGCGGTGCTTTTGCCGGCCATCAGCAGTGCGCGAGATATGGCCCGGCGCACCGTGGAGATGTCCAACCTCAGGCAGATATCCACGGGGTTGATGATCTACGCCAGCGACAACGACGGCGTTTTTCCGCCGCACCCGGGCATGCTCCTCGCCAACGGGACGTTGCCATCGAAAATGTTCGACAGCCCGCTGCACGAAGGCGGCGGGTCGTTCACCTACACCGGCCAGATGCCCGCCGAGCCGACCAACCTCAAGTTCGGCGACTTCTTCTTCGTCTACAACTGGGAATTGGGTGAGGACATGCCCTCGGTGTCGGATACGCCCGTGATGTTCGGCTACAACCACGACGGCGAAGGTCGCAACGTCGCCTTCGGTGACGGCCATATCGAGTTCATGTCCATGGTGGATTTCGAGACGATGATCACCCGGGTCAACGCCGAACGCGCCGCCGACCCGAACCTCGGGCCGGAGATCGATCCCGACGCGCTGGGCGCGCGGTGATGTGCGGGAGGCCGGCGATCATTTGGCCGCCGTGCATTCTGATGCACGGTCCTCTCATCATTGGATGACGAGAACCTTCATGGCATCAATCCTTACCCTGCGTTTGGTTGGCCGGTCGCGAGCGGTGGGTGATGGCCGGGTCCCTGCGCAGGGCGCGAACGAGCCCGACCGCGGCGACGAGCAGGAACAGGCTCATCGGCAGGCCGGTCGTCAGTGACGCGGTGCGCAGCGCGGTCAGCCCCCCGGCCAGCAGCAACGTCGCGGCGACCGCGCCTTCGCTGACCGCCCAGAACACGCGCTGCAGTTTAGGCGGGTTCGGGTCGCCGCCCGACGTGACCATGTCGTCGACCAGCGAGCCGGAGTCGGAACTGGTGATGAAGAATACGACGATGAGCAATGTCGCGGCAAACCACGTGATCGGCGCCCACGGCAACTCGCCGAGCACCTTGTAAAAGGCCAGCGCATTGTTGTCGAGTGTCGTCGCGGCCACGCCGCCGGCGCCGAACTGTTCGACGTGCAACGCCGTCCCCCCGATCACGCTGAACCACAGAAACCCCAGCAGCGTCGGCACAAGCAGCGCCGCGATGACAAACTCGCGAATCGTTCGGCCCCTGCTGATGCGGGCGACGAACACGCCGACGAACGG
Organism: uncultured Planctomycetaceae bacterium; assembly: GCA_964473545.1. Taxonomy (GTDB): domain Bacteria; phylum Planctomycetota; class Phycisphaerae; order Phycisphaerales; family Zrk34; genus CAYWKS01. The sequence goes on along the minus strand of CAYYPN010000283.1, from coordinate 2,800 downwards.
CGACCAACTGATCCACCAGCTCCAGTAGAACAACGTCCAGTCGGCCTGCCAGCCCTCGGTCGTGCGGGGGTTGATCCAGAAGCTCATGCGCGGCAGGTGCTGCAGATACACGCCGATGCTGCTGACGAACATCTGCACGACGTAAAGCGTCGGCCCGGCGATCAGCACGAACAGCAGCAACACCCCGGCCAGGCCGATGTTGAACTCGCTGAGCCGCCGGATGCCGACGTGAAGGCCCGAGACGACGCTGATCGTGGCGACGAGCGTGATGCTGGCGATGAGGATGATCTGGACGGACGTGCCGGTGGGCACGTCGAACATCTGCCCGAGACCGGCGTTGATCTGCAGCGCGCCCAGGCCCAGGGACGTCGCCACGCCGAACAATGTCCCGACGGTGCAGAGGATGTCAACGCCGTGCCCGATCCAGCCGTTGGATCGCTCGCCGAGCAACGGCCACAGCAGTGACCGCGGCGCCATGGGCCGACCCTTGCGAAAGTGAAAGTACGCCAGCGGCAGGGCGAAGGCGCAATAGATCGCCCACGGGTGCAGCCCCCAGTGAAAGAACGTGTAACGCATGGCGTCACGCACCGCCTGTTCGCTGCGGCCGTCGCCTTGCGGAGGATTGACGAAGTGTTCGAGGGGTTCGGCCGCGCCGAAGAAGACGATGCCGATCCCCATTCCCGCTGACATCATCATGGCGAACCACGTGAGTGTGTGGAAATCCGGCTTCTCGCCCGCCTTGCCCAGCCGCACGCGCCCGAAGCGACTGAACACCAGAAACAACACAAAGACCAGCAGCAGCGATGCGGAGAGGATGTACCACCAGCCGAACGACCCGACGATGAACGACTGAATCGCCTGGAACGTGGCCGCTGCGGTGTCGGTGAACGCCCCGCCGAAGATGACGAACGCGATCACCGTCGCCGCCGACCCGAGGAAGACCGGCGGGTTCATGTGCGACACGAAGCGCCTGGCGTGTTTGCGGATCAGTTCATGCACAACAGGAAGGTGGGGTCGGATACGAAGACATGGCGTAGCGCCATGTTATGCATTGCGCGGCTGCAACGCGAATGATTGGCGTCGGGATCTTCGGATGGGTTCAGGCCTGGCTCGCCGCGGCGACGGCCAGTTGCCCCAAGCTCACGCCGCCGTCGTTGGGCGGGACGCGACGGTGGCGATAGACACGGAAGCCTGCGTTTTCGAGTTGCGCCGTGGCATGGATTGTCAGCAGCCGATTCATGAACACCCCCCCGGAAAGGACGACGCAGTCGTGGCCGGTGTCCCGACGAATGGCAAGGCAGACCTCGACGATCAGGCGTACCATCGTCGCATGAAACCGCGCGGGCACGGCCTCCGGCGCATCCTCGACCACCGCGCGAATGATCGGCCGCGTATCGATGACCCGGCACTCGCCCTCGGCCAGTTCAAAGGGATAGGATCGATCGAGCGATTGACCGGTGGCGCGCCATTCCAGTTCGATCGCCGCCTGCCCTTCGTAGGTCACCTCATCGCGCAAGCCCGCGATCGACGCCACCGCATCAAACAGGCGACCGGCGCTGCTGGTCGGCGGCGCGTTGAAGCGGCGCTCGATCATCTGCCGCACCAGGTCGAGCGACTCGTGATCCACGCGCTCGGCGAGAAACGCAGGATCCCTCCCACTGTCGATCAGGTGTGCCGCGGCCATGCGCCACGGCTGACGGATCGCCGCGTCGCCCCCGGGCATGGGCACATACCGCAGGTGGGCGACCCGTTTGAATTGGGCATACCCGCCGACAAGGAACTCGCCACCCCAGATCGCGCCGTCCGGGCCGTAGCCCGTGCCGTCGAAGCTGACGCCGATCACGTCACCATCAAGATCGTTGTCCGCCATGCATGACGCCAGATGCGCATGGTGATGCTGCACGGCAATGAGCGGCACGCCCAATGCCTCGGCCCGTTGCCTCGCGTAACGGGTCGATGTGTAATCGGGGTGCAGGTCATGGACGATGGCCGTCGGCTGCACATCGAACAACGCTTCGTACAACGTGATGTCGCGCTCAAAGGCGCGGTAGGCATCGTAGTGATCCAGGTCCCCCATGTAATGGCTGACAAACGCATGTCGGTCGCGCCCGAGGGCGAAGGTGTTTTTCAACTGCCCCCCCACCGCAAGGACCGGTTGCGGCAACGCCCGCGGCAAGGGGACCGGTTGCGGCGCGTAACCGCGCGACCGGCGCACCGGCAGTTCGACACCCGACACGATGCGCATCACCGAGTCGTCACACCGCACGTGGATCGGTCGATCGTGAGCCAGGTACACGTCGGCGATGCCCCGCAATCGTTCAACCGCCTCGTCGTTGTCATAAGTGATCGACTCATCGGAACGGTTGGCGCTGGTCATGACCAGCGGCGCGCCGCCTACCGCCGCCATCAGCAGATGATGCAGCGGCGTGTAGGGCAACATGACACCCAGCGCCGGGTTGCCGGGCGCGACAGCCTCGGCCGGCGGTTCATCGGCGTCGGGTCGCTTGTCGAGCAGCACGATCGGCCGACGTGGGCTGAGCAGCAGGTTGCGCTCCGCGTCATCGACCCGGCACAACGCCGCGGCCGCATCGACGTCGGCGACCATCACGGCAAACGGCTTTTCATCCCGGTGCTTGCGCTGTCGCAACAAACTGACCGCCTCGGCATTGCGGGCGTCACAGGCCAGGTGGTAACCGCCCAGCCCCTTGACCGCGCCGACACCACCGGAAACCAGCGTGGATGCAAACTGAATCAGCGGATCGTCCGACTCAATGCCGCGCCCCTCGGCGTCGAGCAAGGT
>CAYYPN010000282.1:0-4072 GCA_964473545.1 uncultured Planctomycetaceae bacterium | reverse complement strand
TGATCATCATCTACGCCGGGGCGATCCTGGTGACCTACCTGTTCGTGATCATGCTGGCGACGCTGCCGCAGGCGCCGGGCGAGGAAGAAAAGACACCGGCGTACGACCGGGTGGCCCGCGAGCCGATCAGTTCGGTCGTGCTGGGCTTCGCCCTGCTGGCCGTGCTCAGCCACGTGATGTTCAACGAGAACCCGAAGGACCTGGCGCCGACCGAGCGTTACGCGGCGAAGCCGGCCCTCGCCACCGCCGTCAACGACACTCCCGGCCGGGTCATGCCGGTCCTGAAAAAAATGGGGCTCGTCGAGCAGAACGTGAACGTCGACGACGTGCAGATGAGCATGTACGGCAACGACACGCTGCTGCTGACCGTCGGCGACGCCGCCGCCGCCCAACGCATCAACCTCGACCCCAACGCCCAGGCGGCGCTGGCCGCTCGACTGGGCAACATCGACCGCATTGGCCTGGCGCTGTTCAAAGGGCACGCCCTGGGCATCGAGCTGGCGGGGATCATCCTGCTGCTGTCGATGGTCGGGGCGATCGTCATCGGTAAAAAACGCGTCATCCAGGACATCGACGAGACCACCGCGCAAGACTGACCATGGACACGCTTGTACTCAACCACTACCTGCTGACCGGGGCGCTGCTCTTCGCGATCGGCGTGATCGGATTCGTCGCGCGGCGCAACCTGATCATCATGTTCCTCTGCACCGAGATGATGTTTCAGGGCATCGTCGTGTCGCTGGTGGCCTTGAGTCGATACCACATGAATTTCGACGGCCAGGTGTTCGTAATCTTCGTGCTCACGATCGCCGCGGCCGAGGCGGCCATGGCGCTGGGCCTGGTCGTGTTGCTGTTCAGACGCAGGAAGACGCTGGACGCCGAACAATGGAGCGAGATGAGCGGATAGCATCGTTAACTCGTTAATTCGTTAACCCGTTCACTCGGGTGTCAACGGGCATGGACGAGCCGAGTTAACGAATCAACGGACAAACGAACAACGACCCATGCTGACCCTTGCCCAGACCAATCCTGAACTCCTCGACCTGGCCCGGATGATTCCGCTGGCGCCGGCGATCGGCATGGTGGTCTGCGCCCTGCTCGGGGCGATCGGCGGCAAGGGGCTGCAACGTCTGGCGGCGCCGGTGGCGATCGCCGCGGTGGCCACGAGCTTCGTCCTGTCCTGCCTGGTCTGGTCGGGCGTCGGCGATATCGGGTCGTTCCACGGCCAGACCGTCAAAGCCTTCGAATGGATCGGCATCGGATCGTTCAGCGCCGACTTCGGCTTCTTCATCGACCCGTTGACGATCGTGATGCTGCTGGTGGTGACCGGCATCGGGACGTTGATCACGATCTACGCCTCGGGCTACATGGCCGGCGACCCGGGCTACTTCCGGTTCTTCAGCTACATCTGCCTGTTCATCCTGGCGATGAGCCTGCTCGTGCTGGCCGACAACCTGGTGCTCTTGTACCTGGGTTGGGAAGGCGTGGGCCTGAGCAGTTACCTGCTGATCGGGTTTTACTACCGCAAGCCCTCGGCGGTGGCGGCGGCGAAGAAGGCGTTCATCGTCAACCGCGTCGGCGACTTCGGCTTCGCCCTGGGACTCATGGGCGTGTTCCTCGTCTTCGGCACCGTCGGTTACGACGCGCTGCTCGGCGATCATGGCGTGGCCAACGCGGAAAACGTCGCCGGCATGTCCGGGTGGAACCAGGCGCTGGTTCTGGTCATCCCCTTCCTGCTCATGCTCGGGGCGTTCGGCAAGAGCGCGCAGTTGCCGCTGCACGTGTGGTTGCCGGATGCGATGGAGGGCCCCACGCCGGTGTCGGCGCTGATTCACGCGGCGACGATGGTGACGGCGGGCGTGTACATGATCGCGCGGCTGCTGCCGATCTTCCAGCTCAGTGAGTATGCCCTGCCCACGGTGGCGGTCGTCGGCGCGGTGACCGCGGCGTTCGCCGCAACGATCGCCCTGTGCCAGTACGACATCAAGCGCATCTGGGCGTACTCGACGGTCTCGCAACTCGGGTACATGTTCCTCGGCGTGGGCGTACTCGGCACGACCGGGGCGATCTTCCATCTGTACACCCACGCGTTTTTCAAGGCGCTCTTGTTCCTCACCGCCGGCAGCGTCATGCACGCCCTGGCCGGCCAACTCGACCTGCGCAAGATGAGCGGGCTCGGTCGCAAGATGCCCATCACCGCGATCCTCATGCTCTGCGGCTGCGTCGCGCTGGCGGGCGTGCCGTTCACGTCCGGCTTCTGGTCCAAGGACGAGATCCTCTACAACGCGATCAACACCTACCCGTTGCTCGGGTTCCTCGGGTTGGCCACGGCGCTGCTCACCGCGTTCTACACGTTCCGGCTTTGGTTCCGTGTGTTCATGGGCCCGACCGAATATGAAATGGGTCGCGAGCATCACGGCTACGAGATGGACCACGCGCCGGACGACCACCACCACGGCCCGCACGAGATGCCCTGGCTGATGAACGGCCCGCTGGTCGTGTTGGCGCTGGGCGCGCTGCTCATCGGCTGGATCAGCAAGGACTGGATGACCGACATGGTGGGGCATTCGACCGCAGCGGTCGGCGGCCATGGCGCCGAAGCGGCGCATGGCGATGAGCACCATGGCTTCTACGTCAGCCACACGATGATGGGCATCCTGTCCGGCGGCGGGGCGCTGGTGATGATCGCGCTGGCCGGTTACTTCCACTGGTTCAACCGCGAGGCGGCTGACACGGTGCGCAGGCGCACCAGGCCGGTGTTCTGGCTGTGGCACGGCAAGTACTTCGTGGATGAGATTTACGACTGGCTGATCGTTCGCCCGCTGCGGGGGGTCGGTTGGCTGTGTTACCTGATCGTGGATCGTTTGATTCTCGACGCCTGCGTGTACGACGGACTGGCGAGGCTGTTGCCGCGCCTGCTCGGCGAGGCGCAGGCTCCCACCCAGCGCGGCCGCCTGCAGGGCTTCGCCACCGTGATGGGGTTGGGACTGTTCCTGGTGTTGGCGATTGTGTTGTATGCGGTCGTGTTGTGATGAACTTAACCAGCCACGAAGCCACGAAACCACGTAGCGACGAAGACCCGCGGAACGCCCGCATGTCGCCTTCGCTTCGTGGCTTCGTGGCTCAGTGGCTTAGTGGCTTCTTCCATGCCTGAAGGATCATTCATTCTGCCTTTGCTGGTGCTGATCCCGGCGCTGGGGGCGCTGGCGGTGCTGGCGATGCCGGCCGGGCGCGAGACGTCGGCCAGGTACAGCTCGCTGCTGACGACGCTGGTGACGCTGGCGGCGGGCCTCGCGATGTGGGTGCGGTTCGACTTTGATAATACGGCCGCGATCCAGATGGCGTGGCGGCTCGACTGGCTGCCGCAGGTGGGCGTGGCGCTGCACGTGGGCGTCGATTCGATCAGCCTCTGGCTGGTCCTGCTCACCGTTGTGCTCATGCCGATCACGGTGCTCGGTGCGTTCACCGCGGTGCACCATCGCCACAAGGAGTTCTTCTTCTGGCTGCTGGTGCTGCAGGCGGCGATGACCGGGGTGTTCGTGGCCCGCGACCTGATCCTGTTCTACCTGTTCTTCGAACTCACGCTCATCCCGCTGTACTTCCTCATCGGGATCTTCGGCTCGGGCAACCGCGTGTGGGCGAGCAAGAAGTTCTTCATCTTCACGTTGACCGGGTCGTTGCTGACGTTCGCCGGCGTGATGTGGGTGGCGTGGGCGCACGCCTCGACCGGCGGCAATAGCTGGACCTTTGACATCACCACGCTCACGCAGTTTGCAGCCAGCAACCTGACGGCCGGCGAACAGGCCTGGGTGCTCGGCGCGTTGATGGCCGGGTTCGCGGTGAAGGTCCCGCTGTTCCCCGTGCATACGTGGCTGCCGCTGGCGCACACCGAAGCCCCGACGGCCGGCAGCGTCATCCTCGCCGGCGTGCTGCTCAAGCTCGGCACGTATGGCCTGCTTCGTTTCGCGCTGCCCATGACCCCCGACGCCGTGGTCACCTACGCCCCGCTGATCGCGATCTTCGCCATCATCGGCATCCTCTACGCCGCGCTGGTCTGCTGGGTGCAGGACGA
>CAYYPN010000281.1:0-4085 GCA_964473545.1 uncultured Planctomycetaceae bacterium | reverse complement strand
TGAGACGCCCCCGGAAGATTTCGGACCGATTTTGGGCGATGCCCCGTCACGTGGCTGGGCGGCGAAGGGCGGCGGTGAACTCGCGGAATCCCTTTGTTTATAGGCCCAAACGCAGAAAGCCCACGGATGGCGATCCGTGGGCTTTGCATTTGCGAGAGACGAGTTGGGGGGACTCGTCGAATGGAGCCGGGGGGAGTTGAACCCCCGTCCCGTGACAGTCAGCACAGCGCTTCTACGTGTGTATCCGATGCTTTAATCTCGACCCTCACGCCGCCATCGGCCGCGTCGATCGGGTCCAGCCCCGATTAAGTTTAAGCGTCGGACTCCGGGGCGAAGTCCTCAGCCGATCCCACATTGTTTTTCACCCCGCCGCGGCCGTGGGCGAGCCTTGGCGGGATGTGACCGCTTTACGCGGCCAGAGCGTAGCTACCAGTGTTGGCAGTTATTAGTGTGCATCCTTTTTACGAGGCCGGGATGCTCCTCGACACGCCACACTGCACCTTCCCTGTCCGGTCGATACCTATCGGCCCCAGTTGTCAATGAGCGACCCCCATCATACGTCGGCCAAGCCGCTATGTTCAATGAGCGATTTGGCGGCAGTCAGCCGCCGGCGGTTGCGCCCTACACATTCTGCGCGTACGGGTGGCGTTGCACGGTGTCGTCGTGGCGGTCGAACTCGAAGGCGGGCCGGGCCATGATGATCGGGCGGCGGCGGGCGACGTTGAAGACCAACCCGACCAATGCGTAGGTGGCGACGAGGCTGGAGCCGCCGTAGCTGACGAACGGCAGGGTCATGCCGGTGATCGGGAGGATGCCGACGGTCATGCCGATGGTGACGAACATCTGCGTGAAGATCACCGTCACCGCGCCCACGGCCACGAGTCGTGCGAACGGGTCCTTGGTCAGAGCCGCGGCGGTGAAGCCCGAGCCGATCAGCACGCAGAACAGTCCCACCACCACCGCGCCGCCGAGCGCGCCCCATCGCGTGCAGATCACCGCGAAGATCATGTCGTTCTGCGGCTCGGGCAGCGCGTTGAACCGCAACAGATTCCGGGCGTGCTCGGCATCGTGCCCGGCGACCTGGCCGGCCCCGACCAACGTCTGGGCCTTGTAGCCCTGGAACCCGATGCCGGTGCGGTGTTTGGTCTCGCCCTTGAGTTGGCTGACCATGGCGACGATGCGTTGTTTCTGGTGAGGCTGGAGCAGCGGGTACATCGCGGGCATGAGGCTGGCGCCGATGACGACCATGAGCAGGATGTGCCGCAGCTTCGCCCCCGCGGCGATCAGCATGGCAAACAACACCGGCATGAAGATCATCGCCGTGCCCAGGTCCGGCTCGACGAGGATCAAACCCATCGGCACAAACGTCAACAGCAACGGCACCAGCAACCCCCGGAAGGTTCGGTAGTTCTCGCGGAAGCGCAACCACGTCGCCAGCGCCAGCACGTAGGCGAGTTTGGCCAGTTCACTCGGCTGGGCCAGGGCGATCTGCAGGTCGAACCACCGCCGCGCCCCGTTGCGCACCGGCACGATCGACTCGGGCATCCCCGGAATCAGGAGGATGCCCAGCATGATGATCGTCACCGCGAGCAGCGGATACGCCACGTCCACCAGTCGCTTGGGGTGGATGGCCGAGGTGACCAGGAATGCGAGGCAGGCGATGGGGACGAACTGCAACTGCCTGGCGGCGAACTCGGGGCGCACGAGTTGGATCGAGTCGATGCCGATGACGGTCAACACCGCCGTCGCGGCGAGGGCGACATGGCCGATGTTGGGCACGAACAGCGACTTGATCGATGCGGGAACGTTCATGTCTTCTTACTGACTACTGACCCCTGACTACTGCTCACTGACTACTGCCCCTGCTTGCCCTACAGATATCCTTCCGTGCGGAGCGCGTGGAGGATCTGGTTGGCGACGGGTCCGGCGGCTCGTCCGCCCGATCCGCCGTACTCGACGACGACCACGATCACGTACGCCGCGCGGTCGTCGCCGGGGCGTTGTGCATGCAGGACGTACCAACCGTGATAGCCCTGTCGGACGATGGTTTCGCCGTCGTCGAGTCGGTCGTTGTCGTTGACGTCATCGAAGAGGATGGGCGCCTGGGCGGTGCCGGTCTTGCTGCGGGTGGTCACGCGGTCGAGGGTGAGCAGCGGTTCGCGGCGGCCGTCGATGTTGATGTGATGGCCGGTGCCGTAGGAGGCATTGGCCGAGTCGTGCATGCCGGTGAGCACGTTGTCGATGACACGGGGCGACGTGTGCAGGTCGCGGCCCACCTGCTGGGCCTGGCCATGCTCGGTCAACACCGGGCTCAGCCAGTACCCGCCGCGGGCGAGGGCGGCATGGGCGGCGGCGACCTGGATGGGCGTGGCGGCGATCGGGCCCTGGCCGATGCCCATGAAGATGGCGTTGGACCGGCTCAGCTCGCGACCCGGCGGATTCGGCTCGGTCAGCGACGGCATGATTCCCGGCGACTCCCCGGCCAGCCCGATGCCCGTTGCTTCGCCGAATCCGAACCGGTGCAACCCCTCGATCAGGCGTTCGGGCCCGAGCCGATCGCCGCAGGCGTAGAAGTAGATGTTGCAACTGCGGGCGATGGCTTCGGACGGGGCGAGCGGGCCGTGACTGTTGAAACCGTAACGGGCGCGATACGTCCAGCAGCGAAAGCTGGTCTTGCTGTCGAAGTAGTGGCCTTCGCAGTTGATGACCTGATCGGTCTGAACGGCGTGCTCGGCGGCGGCGATGGCGTAGACAATGGGCTTGAACGTCGAGCCCGGCGGATACACCGCGCTGATCGGGCGGTTGATCTGAGGCTGGTCGATGTCCTCGGGCCAACCCATCGGGCCGTTGGGGTCGCGCTCGCTCGTCGCCGGTGAGCTGACCATCGCCAGCACGTGACCGGAATCGACAGCCATGACGACGGCGGCGCCATTGAGCGGCGTGCCGACCGGCATCGTGCTCGACCCATGCCACGGCTGCACCTGCATCAACCCGACCCGCGGATCGAGCAAGGCCTGGATGCGGGCCTGCAGGTGCACGTCGATCGTCAGGTGCACGTCATCACCGCGCACCGGCTCCTCGATGCCGACGGCGCCGGTCTGACGATCGGTGATCTTGACCCCGCGCAGGCCGCGCAGGCGATCCTCGGCCGTGATTTCGATCCCACGCAGACCCAGCCGATCCCCCGGCAGGTATCCGCCCAGGTCAACCGTCCCGTCGGCCCGCCGGTAAGGGCGCCCCCCCGCCGCCTCGCTGACGTCCTCGGCCCAGACGTTGCGCATGTCGCCGAGCATGTGATCGGCCAACCCGCGCACCACCACGTCAACCTCCCCCTCGCGGCGCAGCGGCGAGACCATCTCCGACAGGTCCACCGCCACCTCCGCTTCCCGCAGGGGATACTTGCGACGCTTGGACTGGATCACCGTCAAACCCGGCAACCGCTCCTCACGCCGGGCGAACCACAACTCCGTCGCCAGGTCGACCGCCGGCAGGATCGTGTGCGGCTCGACCTCCTCGCGGATACGAATGGCCACGTCGGCCAACTCGACCGGACCGCTGCGCTCGAGGGCGCGGCGGCGCGACTGGCTCGACCATACCGCCGCCCGAATCGTCTGGACCTTCTGCACGATCGAGGCGAGGCGGCGGGACAGTTCCTCGCGGGTGATGCCGCCGCCTTCGCGGATCGCCGCCCACAAAGCCTCGACCCTGGCGTCGAACTCGCCCCGATATTTGCTGACCAACGCCTCACGCTGCTCGAAGGACAGGCTCGCCCAGGCCTCCCGGTTGTCGGTGTACGCGGCCTGGCGGGCCTGGTCGTAGGCCCACTGCCCGCTGATCACGTCGTAGTCCACCGCGATGTCGGCACAAGGCACGTCCTCGGCCAGGACCCGCCCCTTGCGGTCGTAGATCGAGCCCCGCACCGTGGGGAGCAGTTGCCGCGTGCTGAGCACCCGCTCCGCCTCCTCCAGCCGCCGGGCCCCCTGCACCACTGATAAACGCACCAGTTGCACCGACAACCCCGCCACCGCCACAACCGCCACCGCCCCCAGCAGCAGCAGTCGCCGGTGAAACATGCTCGGAATCGC
>CAYYPN010000280.1:0-4086 GCA_964473545.1 uncultured Planctomycetaceae bacterium | reverse complement strand
ACATGCGCCGGCGCGATCCGTATTGCACGGTCATCGGCGACGACCAGCGCACGGACAAGCAGCGTTTCGTCGACCGGTTCGGCTTCCCCTTCGAAGACATGCGACAGCAGACGCTGGACTGGTTGAAGGGCCAGAACCTCGCGGCGTTCGCGTTTCATGCCGGACACGAGGCGCGCGGCCTGCCGGGGCTGGCGATCTGCCCGGCCAACGCCGGGTTCTTCGCGCTGGGCCTGGCCATGCTCCAGGGCATCGTCAGCGTCGACGAGCTCGATGAGAACTTCGAACCCGAGGCGATCATCTACGTCGCCCCGCCGTTCCGCCACAGCCATTTCGACGGCAGGCAGGTCGTCGTGCATCATCGCCATCCCCCCGTGCACGAGCTGTTCAGCTACAACCTCTACCCCGGACCGTCGGCGAAGAAGGGCGTGTACGGGATGCTCATCAACCTCGGGGAAGAGGAAGGCTGGATCACCGCGCACTGCTCGACCGTGCAGGTCGTCACCCCCTACGACAACCGCGTGGTCATCATGCACGAAGGCGCATCCGGCGGCGGCAAGAGCGAGATGCTCGAACAGGTCCACCGCGAGCCGGACGGCCGGCTGCTGCTGGGCAAAAACGTGGTCACCGGCGAGAAGCGTCACATCACGCTCGCCCGCGGTTGCGAACTGCACCCGGTCACCGACGACATGGCGCTGTGCCTGGGCTATTACACCGGGCGCGAGCGAAAGCTGAGGCTGCGCGACGCCGAGGCGGCGTGGTTCGTGCGCGTCAACCACATCGAGGGCTACGGCACGGACCCGCACCTGGAACAGATGACGATCGAGCCGGCGCGCGACCTGCTTTTCCTGAACATCGACGCGGTGCCCAACAGCCGGGCGCTGATCTGGGAACACGTCGAGGACGAACCGGGCGTGCCGTGTCCCAACCCGCGCGTCATCGTGCCGCGCGACCTGGTCCCCGGCGCGGTCGATGACGAGGTGGTCGTGGACATTCGCAGCTTCGGCGTGCGCACACCTCCGTGCACCCGCGACAACCCGACCTTCGGCATTCTCGGTTTGATGCACATCCTGCCGCCGGCGCTGGCGTGGTTGTGGCGCCTGACCGCTCCGCGCGGCCACGCCAACCCGTCGATCGTCTCCGAAGGCGCGAAGATGACCAGCGAAGGCGTGGGCAGCTACTGGCCCTTCGCCCTCGGCCGACGCGTCGACCAGGCCAACCTCCTCTACGATCAGATCATGCGCACGATCGACACGCTTTACGTGCTGTGTCCCAACCAGAACATCGGCGCGTGGAAGGTCGGGTTCATGCCCCAGTGGCTGGCCCGCGAGTACCTCGCCCGACGCGGCACCGGACGCTTCCGCAGCGACCAGCTTCGACCCGCCCGCTGCCCGTTGCTCGGCTACACCCTCGATCAACTGAGCATCGAAGGCACCGCCATCAGTCACTGGTTCCTGCATACCGAAATGCAACCCGAGGTCGGCGAGTCGGGTTACGACGCCGGCGCGGCGATCCTCAACGAGTTCTTCCGTGAACAGCTCGAGCAGTTCCTCGATCCGGACCTGCATCCCGATGGCCGCCGCGTGATCGAAGCCTGCCTCGACGGCGCGACGGTCGAAGACTACAAACAGTTGAGCGTGGCGATCGAGGATTAAGTCAACCAATGGTTGCTTCGCAACAACCGGCGTGGGGACACGCCGGCTCTGACACGAACCAAGGCGCGCCCTGCTTTGACGCGGTCAGAGCCGGGCTGTCCACAGCCCGTTTGCGGCGAAGCCGCAAACATCCCATCACCGCCGCTATCATGATTAGCCGCGTCATTCATTCCGACTCGGAGAATATGCCATGTCCCTCAACATCACCTTCCTCGGCCACAGCGGATTCCTTTTCGACGACGGGACGCACAAGCTCTGCGTCGATCCGTTCCTCACCGGCAACGAGCTGGCCCGACACACGCCCGCCGACGTGACGTGTGACTACCTGGCCATCACGCACGGCCACGCCGACCACCTCAACGACGACGGCCTGGCCATCGCCCGCAACAACGGCGCGACCGTCATCAGCGTCTTCGAAATCTGCAACTGGTTCGCCGAACAGGGCCACGACAAGGTCGAGCCCGGCAACCCCGGCGGCCGGATCTACACCGACTTCGGCCACGTCGCCATCACCCCCGCCATCCACTCGTCCAGCTACGAAGGTCGATACATGGGCATGCCCACCGGACTGATCCTGCACTTCGACGCGCTGGACCTGTCGGTCTACCACACCGGCGACACCGCCCTGTTCAGCGACATGAAACTCATCGGCGAGATCGCCAGGCCCGACGTCATGTGCGTGTGCATGGGCGACCGCTTCACCATGGGCGCGAAGCTCGCCAGCCTCGCCGTCGACATGGTCGGGCCGAAGGTGGCGATCCCGATGCACTACAAAACGTTCGGCCTGCTCGCCCCGTCGATCGAGGGCTTCGAGCCGAGCAAAGCCGAGGTCCGCGAACTGGCGCCCGGCGAGACGATGACCTGGCCGGAGTAGGGCAAAGCCACGGAGCCACGAAGCCACGGAGCGACGAAGAGGAGCGGGGCGCGCGACGACATCCCCATTCGCGGCGGGAGATGAGGCCAAACGCCTAAGTCCCGCTCGCCTTCGTCGCTTCGTCGCTAAGTGGCTTCGTGGCTTCTTTCCCCGCTGGACCGCCACACCTTTGCCAAGTAAAATCGCCTCGCACCCCAACGGAGATCTCCGTCATGTTTACGCAACTTCTCGCACACGCCGGTCACGGTCACACCGAAGGCACGAGCCTGCTGCACTACATCGTGGAACCGACTCACCTGCCGTTCACGCTCGCCGCCGCGGTGGTCGTCGTCGGCCTGGGCGTCTGGGCCGTCCGCCGCAAGCGCCGCCAGGCCTGATTCGGACCGGTCAACCGCCGGGCCCCTGCTGAGGTGTCACCATGCTGAGTCTGCTCGCTCACGCCGCCGGTGATGGCGGGTCGTTCGCGTCCGGGTTCCTTCATCCTCTGCACGGGCTGGACCACCTGCTGGCGATGGTGACCGTCGGGTTTCTGTCGGCCCGCATGACGCCCCGGCGCATGTGGACGCTGCCCGCGGCGTTCGTCAGCTTCATGTTCCTCGGCGGTATGCTCGGGCTCGTCTGGGGTTCCCAGGGCGTCGCCGCCATCGAATGGGGCATCAGCCTCAGCGTGCTCGTGTTCGGCCTGTTCGTCGCACTCGCGCCCAAGGTCAACGTCTACCTCGGCAACATCGTCGTGGCGGTCTTCGCGATCTGCCACGGCCACGCCCACGTCGCGGAGATGGGCGACGCCTCGCTCGTCACCTACTTCGCCGGCATGCTCCTGGCGACCGGCATGCTGCACGTTTCCGGCCTGGCCGTCGGCGTGATCCTCCGCAAGCAGGTCGGCGACTGGCTCGTCCGTCTCGCCGGCGCCGCCGTCGCCGTCGGCTTCCTCCCGTTCATCCTCGGCTGGGCCGGCTAAGCCTTTCTGCCTAAGTGTGATTTGCTGCTGCGCAGCAACCGGGCTGGGGACAGCCCGGCTCGGAACCTGTTTGCGCAGGGCGCGCCGCAGTCGGGGGCAGAGCCGGCGTGTCCCCACGCCGGTTGCCGCGCAGCGACAATCAACGCCGAATCAAATCCAACCCGTTCATGTATGGCCGCAACACCGGCGGGACCGCGATCTGGCCTTCCGGGGTCTGGTACATCTCCACGATCGGGATGAGCAGCCGCGGGCTGGCGGCGACGGTGTTGTTCAGCGAGTGGGCCACGACGTTCTTGCCGTCCTCATCCTTGTAGCGGACGTTCAGGCGGCGGCACTGGTAGTCGTACAACCGGCTGGCCGAGTGCGTTTCACCATAGCCCTCACGGCTGGGCATCCAGCACTCGATGTCGACCTGGTCGGCGTTCTTGGGCCCGAGGTCCCCGGTGCAGCACTGGATCAACCGATACGGCAACGCCAGTCGCTGCAGCAGTTCCTCGACGTAACCGATCATCTTCGCATGCCACGCCCGGCTTTCGGTTTCGTCGGCGTGACACAACACCACCTGCTCCACCTTGTCGAACTGGTGGATGCGGTACAAC
>CAYYPN010000279.1:0-4094 GCA_964473545.1 uncultured Planctomycetaceae bacterium | reverse complement strand
GTAAGCTGCTCGATGCGGGCGACCTTGACCTCGACGATCGTGCGGAGGAATCCGCTCAGCGACGCGCCGAACGTCCGCCCGAAACCGTCGTGCAGCGTCTCCAGCGCCCGCATCTGGTCCTTGCTGACGCGCTCGGGCCGTTTGAAGTCGTAAGGCCGAACCTCCACGTTGCCCCGGCGATTGCCCGCCCCGCGCCCGAAAATCGAGACGGACGTACCCTCACCCTCAGCGTCGTCTGTGACCTGATCGCCGTTGACGGCTTCCAATAGCGCGTCGACTTCATTCTGGTCGAGCACATCGGCCATTTGTCATCCTTTATCGGACAGAATCCCGCTTGACCTTGACCTTTGATTCCCACCTAAGATATCGAGCAACATGATGATGCCATTCAAGCACTTAAAGCGAAGTCGCCGGACCGATATTTCCGTGCCACACCTTGCCCTTCGGGACAAGGTGTGCGACATGTGGCCCCGGGCGCTGTATGCCTGGCTGGCGATCCTCCTGCTCGGGCCCGCCGTGGCCTTTGCGCAGAATGAGCCCCGGGTCACCTTCGACACCGCCTGGTCCGCGTCCGCCGTCGCCCCCGGCGAGCAGGTCGTCCTTGCCGTCACGTTCAATATGGCCGACCGCTGGCACGTCCAGGTCCACGACAAGAAGTACGACTGGCAGGTTCCCACGACGATCGAGTTGGCGGGTCTGCCCCCGGGAGTCCGCTACGGCGACATCCAGTGGCCCGAGCCTGAGCAGGCCGAGTACGACGCCGGCGACGGCCCGGAACTTTTCGACTTCTACGTCGATCGCGCCACCATCTTCCTCAAACTCTCGGTCGACGCGGCGCTGCCGCCGGGCGAGTACGCGTTCACCGCACGGGTCCGCTGGCAGGCCTGCGACGACGTGACCTGTCTCTTTCCGCAGACCACCGAGTTGCCGCTGACGCTCAACGTCTCTCCCGCCGGTGGCCAGGCGCAACACCCGGCGTTGTTCGAGGCGTACACCGGCCGAAGCGCCGCCGGGTCGCTGGGCTTCAACGTCTTCGGCTGGCACTTCGGGATCGACCCGAACGTGACGTGGTTGCTGATGATCCTCGCGGGGGTGGGGGGGTTGCTTCTGAACCTCACACCGTGCGTGCTGCCGATGATCCCGATCAAGATCATGAGCCTCAGCCGCGCCGCCGAGCACCGCGGCCGGTCGCTGGGCCTGGGCCTGGTCATGTCGCTGGGCGTGGTCGCGTTCTGGCTGGCCATCGGCGCCGCCATCGCCTTCATCGCCGGGTTCGATTCGATCAACAAGCTCTTTCAGTACCACGGGTTCACCATCGGCGTGGGCGCGATCATCGCCGTGATGGGCCTGGGCATGTTCGGCGCGTTCGCCACCGGCCTGCCCCAGTGGGTCTACCGCATCAATCCCTCGCAGCAGACGCCCCACGGTGCGTTCGCCTTCGGCATCATGACCGCCGTCCTCGCCACGCCCTGCACCGCGCCGTTCATGGGCACCGCCGCCGCCTGGGCCGTCACCCAAAACCCCGCGACCATCCTCGCCGTCTTCGCCGCCATCGGCGCCGGCATGGCATTGCCGTACCTCCTCCTCGCCGCCTTCCCCCAGCTCGTCGACAAGGTCCCCCGCACCGGACCCGCCAGCGAACTGGTCAAGCAGGTCATGGGCCTGCTCATGCTCGCCGCCGCCAGCTACTTCGTCGGCACCGGCGTCATCGGCATGACCGGCACGCCACCCGACCCGCCTTCACACGCCTACTGGTATCCGGTCGGCCTGTTCATCGCGCTGGCCGGGCTGTGGCTGGGCTGGCGAACGATTCGTATCACGTCATCGGCCGGTCGTCGGCTCGTGTTCGGCGCGCTTGCGGCCGCACTCGTCCTGGCCGGCGCCTCCACCGCTTGGGCCCTGACCCGCGACAGCCCCGTCGACTGGATCCACTACACCCCCGAAAGATTGGCCGAAGCGCAACAGCGCGGCGATGTGGTCGTGCTCGACTTCACCGCAAGCTGGTGTTTGAACTGTCACGCGCTGGAGCGCGGCGTGCTCAACCGTGAAGCCGTCGCCGCGAAACTGAACCAGCCGGGAGTCGCTCCGATCAAGGTCGACATCACCAGTTACGAGCCGGCCCAGCGATTGCTCACCGAGATCGGCAGCCGCACCATCCCGCTGCTGATCGTTTATGATACGGCTGGCGACGAAGTGTTCCGGTCCGATGCGTACACCGTTCGAGACATCACCGACGCGTTGGATCGGGCGAAACAAGCGGAGTGACAGACATGGGCCGATACGGCATGCTGTGCAGCCTGCTGGTGATGGCGGTTGCTGGCGCATCACAGGCAGGCCCCAAGGTGAACCCGACCGAGCACATCTACAAGACCGTCGACGGGTTTGACCTGCGTCTGCAGGTTTTCGCCCCGCCGCGCACCGAAGGCGACTCGCCCCGCCCGGCGATCGTCTTCTTCCACGGCGGCGGGTGGGCCCAGGGCAGACCCGACCAGTTCATCCCGCACTGCCAGTATCTGGCTACGCGCGGCCTCGTCGCCGTCACCGCCGAGTACCGCCTCTACGGCAAGCACGACGCCCGGATCATCGACGCCGTCGCCGATGCCAAATCCGCCATGCGTTGGGTGCGCAGCCATGCCGACACATTGGGCGTCGACCCCGATCGCCTGCTTGCCGGTGGCGGGTCGGCCGGGGGGCACCTCGCCGCCTGCACCGCGGTCGTCGAGGGTCATGACGATCCCAACGATGACCTGAGCGTGAGCCCGCGGCCTGCGGCCCTGGTGCTGTTCAACCCCGTCGCCTCGATCGTGCCCACCGACGCCGAGCCGGCCAACAAGTTCAACTGGATCATCCGGCGCGCCGGTGTCGATGCGATCGAAATCAGCCCGGCCCATCACGTGGATGACGACGTGCCGCCGACGGTGATGTTCTTCGGCACCGAGGATGGGTTCCTCCCCGGCGCCCGCCTGTTCCAGCAGCGCATGCAAGCACAAGGCAATCGCTGCGCGTTGCTGACGTGGGAAGGTGAAAGCCACGGCTTCTTCAACGTCGGCCGCAACGGCTTCGCCCCGACCCTCGAAGCCGCCGACCGCTTCCTCCAATCCCTCGGGTACCTCCAGGGCGACCCCACCGTCGACGCGTGGATCAAGTAAGAAATCAAGCCGGTTCTGAGCGAAGCGAAGAGCCGGGCAGGGACTGAATCCATGACCGACCTCAAAGCCAGACTGCGACAACTCGACCTCGAGCTCCCGCCGGCCCCCCAGCCGATCGCCTCGTATGTGCCCGCGATCCGGGCCGGCAACCTCCTGTACATCAGCGGCCAGCTTCCCATGCGCGACGGTCAGATTCTTTACACCGGCCGCGTGCCCGATGATGTCACACTGCCGCAGGCCCGCGACTGCGCCCGCCAGTGTGTGCTCAACGGCCTCGCCGTCGCCAACGACCCCCTTGGCGGCGACTGGTCGCAGTTTGTCCGCATCGTTCGCCTCGGCGTCTTCGTCAACACCGCCGGCCGCTTCGATGAAATGGCCGAAGTCGCCAACGGCGCCAGCGACCTGCTTGTTGAACTCTTTGCCGAACCCGGCCGCCACACCCGCGCCACTACTGGCGCCGCCGCCTTACCCCTCAACGCCCCGGTCGAAATCGAGATGTTGGTCGAAGTGCACCAATAACCATTTCGCCCCGCGTGAACACACGCGGGCCGTCGACGTGGCGCGGCACGACCAAGCGTCATGATCGCCGCATGCCGACGACGGCGCGCCGCCGTCGGCCCCCGATGTGTTCACCGGGGGCTAAGTGGGCGGGGGATAGCTTCGAAGTAGAAATTTTTTCGTCGTGTCAGGGCTGACACGACCCTGACACGCTGGGCCCAAGCGGCAAGTCTCGTGCGTACGCGAGGTTACCGTGCGGGGTGGCAGGTCCCCCCCCTCCAACCTGACATGGGGTGATCGCACTCGCGGCAATTCACTGACGTAATGCTCTCCGGTCGATAGACTTGGCGGATGGCGATGCTGCGACGGGCGATTCCGAGCATGTTTCACCGGCGGCTGCTGCTGCTGGGGGCGGTGGCGGTGGTGGCGGTGGCGGGGCTGTCGGTG
>CAYYPN010000278.1:0-4133 GCA_964473545.1 uncultured Planctomycetaceae bacterium | reverse complement strand
CACCCGCTGACCGACCTTCAGGTCAGTTGCCGCGCCAACGCCATCCCCGACGAAATCGTTGTCGACGTCAGCCACATGCAGGCCAACGACTCGTTGACCGTCGCCGACCTGAAGCTGCCCGATGGCGTGAAGGCGGTGACCGATCCGGAAACGACCGTGGCGACGATCACGATCGTCAGCGAGGAAGAGTACGAGGCGATCGAGGAGGCCGTCGAAGCCGGCCAGGCCGCCACCGCCGACACCGAGCCCGAGGTCATCAGCGAACGTGCCGAGGAAGAAGAAGGCGAAGGCGAGGCCAAAGAAAAGGCCGAGTAACCCGTGGCTTCAAGCGTGTGAGATATGAAGTTGATCGTCGGCTTAGGCAACCCGGGCAGCGAGTACGCCAGAACCCGTCACAACGTGGGGTTCATGGCGATCGATCGCCTTGCCCGACGCCACGGCTGGAGCGGCGTCAAGGCCCGCTTCAACGCCGGGATCATCGAAGCCGACCTGTCCGGCGAAAAGCTCATCCTCATGCAGCCGACGACCTACATGAACCGCAGTGGCCAGGCCGTCGGCGAAGCCGCTCGCTTTTATAAACTCGACCCGGCCGACATCATGGTCGTGATCGACGAGACCGCCCTGCCCCTGGGGACGATCCGCATCCGACCCGGCGGCGGCGACAGCGGACACAACGGCATGGCCGACATCATCCGCGCCCTGGCCACCGACGGCTTCCCCCGCCTGCGCATCGGCATCGGCGCCCCGGAGATCAACGGCCGACGCATCACCCAGCACGACTACGTGCTCGGACGTTTCACCGAAGAACAGGCGGTCGACATCGAACCCGCCCTCGACCGCGCCGCCGAAGCCCTGGTCTGCTGGGCCACGCAGGGACTCGATGCGGCCATGAACCAGTACAACGTGCGGCGTGACGAACGCGCCGCCGACGATGAATCCACCGAAACCTGATGATTCGTTCGGAGTTCCGATGTCAATCGGGATTCCCAAACCACCGAACGAAGGAGCACTGACCGACATGACCGACGAGAACCTTTCCCTGTACGAAGGCCTGTTCCTGTTCAACCCGCAGGCGATCGAGGGCAACCTCCAGACCGCCGTGGACCACCTGACCGAGATCCTCAGCCGCGCCGAGGCCGAGGTTGTCGCGCTGACGCGCTGGGATGAGCGTAAGCTCGCCTACCCGATCAAGGGCCAGAAGCGCGGGCTGTATCTGCTGGCGCACTTCCGCGTGCGCGGGGCGCAGGTTGCCAACATCGAGCGCGACGTCAACCTCAGCGAACTGCTGCTGCGGGCGATGGTCCTGCGGGCCGACCAGATCGGCGACATCGAACTCGAACAGGTCAAGGCCGACGCCAGGAAGCTCGACGACCTGCTGGCGGTGAGCGATGAGGCCGCCCCGGCCACCGACGCCGGGGAAGCCGAGGCCCCCGCCCCCGAACCCGTCGAGGCCGCCGAAACCGCCGCCACCGAATCCGACGACGAAGAATAAACGCGCACGCCGGCCATCCCCGGATGCGACCGGCCCCACGCAAGGAGCCGCCATGGCCAACTACAACAAGATCATGCTCATGGGCAACCTGACGCGCGACCCGCAATTGTCCTACCTGCCCAGCAACACGCCGGTCGTGGAGTTCGGCCTGGCCGTCAACCGGCGCTTCCGCCGGCAGGACGGCGAGCAGGGCGAGGAGACGTTATACGTCGATTGCCGCGCGTTCGGCCGCACCGCCGAACTGCTCAACCAGTACACCGCCAAGGGCCGCCCCCTGTTTGTCGAAGGTCGCCTGCAACTCGACCAGTGGGAAGACAAGGAAGGCAATCGCCGCTCCAAGCACCGCGTGTTCATCGAGAACTTCCAGTTCATCGACTCCAAGGGCGGCGGCGGCGGTGGCGGCAACGATGACGGCGGCGGTTACCAGGGCGGTGGGTCATCGCAAGGCGGCTCGCGCTCCGCCCCGCCCCGTAATGCCGCCCCAAGCTCACCGCCCCCCGGCCCCGACTTCGACGCCGGCGGCGATGACATCCCCTTCTGACCCCGCATCAACCCATGCTGGCGTCGCGCGTCGCGGCGCCTAACTCATTCCAACCTTCGCTATCAGAGGACAACATGACCACCAAGCGAACCGTCACCCTCATGCTGCTCGACAACGTCTACAACCTCGGCATCGTCGGCGATGTCGTCGAGGTCAAGGCCGGCTACGCCCGCAACTACCTGTTGCCGATGAACCTGGCCACCCCCCCGACCGAACAGGCCCGCAAGGCCGTCGAAACCCGCCGCGCCGAAGTGGAGCGCCAGCTTCGCGAGGAGCGCGATCGCCGCGAAGCCCTCATCCAGAAGCTCGAAGGCTTCGAACTCACCCTCCAGCGCGCCGCCAACAAGCAGGGCGTGCTCTTCGGCTCGGTCACCCAGAGCGACATCGCCGAGTCGCTGGACACCGAAGGCTTCCCCGGCGTCAATCCGCGCAACGTCCGCATCGGCGAACCGCTCAAACACCTCGACAGCTACATGATCCCCATTCAACTCGACGAGGACCTGCGCACCGAGATCAAGGTGTGGGTCGTCTCCGATCGCCCGCTGGAAGAAGAAGAAGAAGCCGAAGGCGAACCCACCGGCGAGCCGGGCGAGACGATCGTGGAAGACGCCGACGCCGAGTTGATCGAGCAACCCCCGGCCGACCTGCCCGGTCGCGTCGAGTAACACGGGAACAAGACCCATGGTCAGAGCCATCGTGGTCGGCGCCGGCGGCATCGCCGGCGCCTGGATGCCCGGACTTCAAACCGAAGGCGTCAACATCGCCGCCGTGGTCGATATCAATCGCAACGCCGCCGAGGCGTTGATCGACAAGTACGAGTTGACCGGCGCGGCGGCCGAGGACGATCCGGCCCGCGCGCTGGCTGAGCATGAGTCGGACTTCGTGGTGGACCTGACGATTCCCGGGGCGCACTGCCAAGTGACCTGCGCCGCGCTCGAAGCCGGCCGCCACGTCATCGGCGAAAAGCCCATGGCAAGCGACCTCGACGAGGCCCGCCGCATGGTCGACGCCGCCGACCGCGCCGGCAGGCTCTACATGGTCAGCCAGTCCCGTCGCTGGAATCCGCCGGTCCTGGCGGTGACCGACGCCATCGCCGCCCAACGCCTCGGCCCGCTGACCACGGTGCTGTGCGACTTCCTGCTCGGGGCCCACTTCGACGGGTTCCGCGCCCAGATGGACCACGTCCTGCTGGTCGACATGGCGATCCATCACTTCGACCTCGCCCGCAAGCTCAGCGGCCTCGACCCCGTCGCCGTCTACGCCGAGGAGTTCAACCCGCAAGGGTCCTGGATGTGCCACGGCGCCAGCGCCCACTGCATCTTCGAGATGACCGGCGGCGTCCGCTTCACCTACCGCGGCTCGTGGTGCAGCGAGGGCCGCCACACCGCGTGGAACGGCAACTGGCGATTGATCTGCACCGACGGGTCGATCCACTACGAAAACGACGACGACGCCCCCGCCTGCGCCCATCGGCGCGACGATGTCGAAGGCCTGGTCAAACCAAGCACCCGCATCGACCTGCCCCACCCCACGCCCGAAGCCCGAGGTCAGCACATGGCGCTCAAGCAGATGCTGGCCTACCTGGCCGGCAACGGCCCGACACCCGAAGGCGAATGCCACGACAACTTCAAAAGCTTCGCCATGGTTTGCGCCGCGGTGGAGTCGGCCGAAACCGGCCGACGCGTCGACGTGCCGACGCTTTGATCGCATCGACCGCACCCAGGCCGATCGTTCAACCGATCCGTGATAGCCGTGCATTCTGATGCACGGCCGCTTCGGTGGGCCGGCGATCGGAATGCGCCGGCTATGAACGCCACACGTTGTATTTCACGATACACCACACCGCGCGGAGGCCGTCTTTCCAGCCGATCTTTTTGCCCTGGCCGTAGGTGCGGGCGGCGTAGCGGACGGGGACCTGTTCGATCCGACAACCCAGCCGCGCGACTTTCGCGGTGAACTCCGGGTCGAAGCCGAAGCCTTCCTCGTGCAGGTCGATCTTCTGGATCACCTCGCGGCGGAAGGCCTTGTAGCCGCACGCCACGTCGCTGATGCGCAGCCCGCTCAGGCGATTGCTCAGCCACGTCAGCACGCGGTTGCCGC
>CAYYPN010000277.1:0-4153 GCA_964473545.1 uncultured Planctomycetaceae bacterium | reverse complement strand
CCGGACCACATCAACCCCAACCTCAGCGCCGGCGTGGGCGAGATCATCGAAGTGATGATGGCCAAGAAACGCGACGAACGCTACGCCTCGACCGCCGATCTGCTGGAAGACCTCAAGGCCGTCGCCGCCGGTGAGGCGCCGATGCAGGCGCGCAAAAAATTCGAGCTGTCTGACCTGGCCGATATCGAAACGTCCGGCGAAACCGTCCAGGCCGGTGATGCGGCCCAGGCCTCGGCCAAGCCGCTCATGGAACAATCGCTGTTCTGGGTGGCGGTGTTCAGTATCGTGCTCAACGTCGTCCTGCTGATTCTCGCGATCATCGGTTTTGCCGGATGAATGATACCCCGCAATCCAAACGATCGTCCGGCCTGCACTGGGCGGTATGGCTGGTCGTCTTGATCGTGCTGTTCGGCGTGCTGGTGCTGCGCAGCGGGACGCCGGAGAACCAGGTGGACTGGACCGTCGGCGCACCGGCGCTGGCGGAGGCAGGCGAGCCGAACAAGCCGGTGTTGCTTTATTTCACCGCCGACTGGTGCGGGCCATGCCAGGCGATGAAGAAGCAGGTCTGGCCCGAGGATCGCGTGGCCACGGCGGTGAACACCTCAACGCTGCCGGTTTACGTGGACGTGGACGATCCGAACAACGCCCCCCTGAGCCAGGGGTACGAGGTCCGCGCCATTCCGACGTTCATCCTCATCGACCGCGGCCGAGTCCTCACCCGGCTCGAAGGCTACCTCAATGCCGACCAGGTCATCGCCCTGGCCACGGCGGCCAATGAAAAAGACGCTGGCGCCGAATGACACCAGCGCCTCGGTGCGCTGTTGGATTGGGATTTCCGGGGGTTACAGCTTCTTGAACTCGAAGACACCCCAGGCCATTTCGCCGGACTTGCCGCCTTCGATCCAGTGCTGCAGTCCGTTGCGCATGCGTTCGATGTACGCTTCGCTGACCCCGACGTTGCGGATTTCCGCTTCGCGCGCCATCAACTCCTGGCGTACGCGGCTGTAGTGTCGGGTCAACTGGTGCGTGTAATTTTCGAACGCCACGAACTCCAGGCCGTGCTGGTGACAGGCTTCCTTGTAGAAGCCCGGCGAGCCCAGCGAATCGAGGTGGATGCGGTCGTAGATCGCCTGCAGTTTGGACGGGTCGGCGTTGTCGGCTTGCATGGGGTCGGTGAACACGAACTTCCCGCCGGGCTTCAGCACCCGGGCGACCTCGCTGATCACCTTTTCCCGGTCGTCCGAGTGCAGCATCGCGTCCTGGCTCCACACCGCATCGAAGCGATCATCCTCGCACGGGATGTCATCGAAGCTGGCATCGAGCACATCGATGAGATTGTCGAGGCCGCGGGTCTGGTTCAACTGGCGGTCGCGCTGGTTTTCCACCTCGCTGAGGTTCAGCGCGACCACGCGGCAACCATAGGTTTCGGCCAGGTGCCGCGCCGCGCCGCCGTAGCCGGCGCCGATGTCCAGCACATGGTGGGTCTTGTCCAGCGGCTCCAGGCGCTGGGCCATGGCGCAGACCGTGCGGTGGCTGGCGTCGGGGATCGGTTCGGTCTCCGACTCATAAAGCCCGACGTGAATGTCTTCACCCCCCCAGATGGTGAAGTAGAACAGGTCCGCATCGTCGGAGTTGTAGTACTGCTGGGCCGTCTTGACGACGGGTGATTGGTATTGCTTGGTTGTCATATGGATATTTACTCCTGTTCGCCGGCGAGGGAGACCTCACGATCGTCGGGGACGAACACATCGGGGTCTTCCGAATAACTCTTCTCGGCGACGTGGACGAAGAAATCAGGGTCCTCGGCTTTGTCTTCCTTCTGGAAGTCGCCGTAGGTGGCGATCCTCTGGAATCCAACCTCGTGCATGAGCCGCACGGTGTAGTCCTTGCGGAGCGGGAACATGTTCAGGTGGTACTCCGAGCCGTCGGGGAACCCGTACCGGAAGCGGGCGAGGCCGTCGTCGACGTGCTCGGGCTCGGCGGTGACATCGCCGCCGCAGTAGTAATACTTGTGCTTCGACGAAAAGCCGTGGTCGAGGATGTTGTCGTAGTTGCGCTGATCGAGGATGAGCACACCGTCGTGGGTGAGGGCGGCGTAGAACTCAGCCAGGGCCTTGCGGCGATCGTGTTCCTTGAACAGGTGGGTGAAGCTGTTGCCCAGACAGATGACCGCGTCGTACTTGCCGTGGATGTCGCGGTTGAGCCAGCGCCAGTCGGCGAGGACGGTGCGGAGGATGTGCCCGCGTTTGCGGCCGTTTTCGAAGGCCTTGGCGAGCATGGACGCTGCGCCGTCGGTACTGACGACGTCAAAGCCGGCTTCCTGGAGGCGGACGGAGTGGAATCCGGTACCGGCGGCGACGTCGAGGACCTTCTTGGCACCGCGCGCCTTGAGGTGCTTGATGAAGAAGTCGCCCTCGCTCTTGGCCCGGGCGTCCCAGTCGATCAACTCGTCCCACTTGTCGACGAAGTCGGAGACGTACTCCTGCACGAAGTTGCCCGAGTCGCGACGTTGCGTCGGATCCTTGCCGAATTCCTGCGATTGTTCGGGGTTGACCAGAACTTCGCGGGCTCGTTGTTTAGTTTCAGTCATCAGATGATTACTCCTTTTTCTGGGATGTCGCCGACAGCGCAAAATCAAAACACGGCCGGTTGGCGGCTAAGCCAGGGATCAAGCTCACTTTTGCTTGCGGCCGCAACGGTCAGGCACCCGCCACAGCCTACTGAATATTGCCCCCGCAGGAGCGTTAGCACAACATCATAGCAGACTCACGCGATGAATGGCACCCCGATGCGTGAGAAACCTCACGATTGGCCGCATATCGCCGTTGAAACCCACTCAATGGCGATCGAAGCCGATGCGTACGGGCAACAGAACCCGATCATCCGTCCTTGCCGCAGCACTGTTTGTATTTCAACCCCGATCCGCAGGGACAGGGATCGTTGCGCCCGACGCGGCCGTCGGCGGGGACGGGCATGCGGCGGCCGATGGCTGAATCGGTCGCCGCGCCGGCGTCAACGTTGCGCTGCACCGGTGGTGGTTGCTGGCCCCGGCGGAAGAAGCCGGCCAGCCACTCGAATCGCTCGATCGCGTGGTCATAGAAGTGGATGTACCCCGGGCAGAGCACCGTCGCCTCGACGCCGTCGCCGCCGTTGGGGCGATGTTCGGGACATCCGCCGTGGCACAGCACGCGGTAACGACAGCTCTGGCATTTGGCCGGCAGGTTGCCCTGCTTGCGGGCGGAAAAGTGCGTCAGCCGCTCGGCGTCGGCGCGGCCGAACCATTCGACATCCAACCCGTCATCAGCCTCGGCCACGGCGACGCTGTACTTGGCCTCGATGTCCTCGGGCCGGTCGATGTCGCGGCCGGCGTGGTGTTCATTGGAAGCGTAACCCGTGCCGTGAATCGTCAGGCCCACGTTCTCCGAGCCATCGATGCCGACGGCATTGGACCATTCCGTTTCGCCGATCTGCGCCAGTTGCCAGCGGCGTTCAACAAAGTGGTCGCAGCCGTAGACGTCGCCGTTGTGTTCGATGGTCATCTGGCCCGAGCAGTGGCCGTCGAGGATGCACAGCGGCATCTGGCCCATGACCAGCTTGTTGAGCACCGCGTCGAACATTCGCACGCTGACCCGCTGGCGGTAATACTCGAACCACAGGTCGAACACCCGGGCCATGAACTGGCCGTACTTCAACGGATCGGGGCAGTGATGGGCCAGTCGATTCTCACCCGTGGCCGGGTCCTTTTCGAAGACGATCTCGGGAATGAACTGCACCCAGCGCGACCCGAGCTTGAGCAGGTACTTGAAGATCTCGTCGGGGTGGTCGATGTTGGCGTTGTTGAGCACACAGAGGATGTTGTACTCCACGTCGTGCTTCTGCAGACGTTGCAGTCCGCGCATGACCTGGTCATGCGACCCTTCGCCGCGGTTGGTCACGCGGTAGCGATCGTGGAAGTGGGGCGGGCCGTCGACACTGATGCCGACGAGGAACTGGTGCTCGCGGAGGAAGGCGCACCAGTCGTCGTCAAGGAGCGTGCCGTTGGTCTGCAGCGCGTTCCAGACCTTTTGCCCCGGGCGCTGATGTTTCTGCTGAAACGCGACGGCTTTCTGGAAGAACTTCAGCCCGGCCAGCGTCGGTTCGCCGCCCTGCCAGC
>CAYYPN010000276.1:0-4157 GCA_964473545.1 uncultured Planctomycetaceae bacterium | reverse complement strand
CATGCGAGGCGGGCATATTGCATGAACAGTTCAAGGTAGATCTGATATTGCTGGTAAGAGACTTCCGGGGGGGTCTGATGGTCGCAACTGATCAGGTATCCGCCCTGTCGTGCGGTGGGAATCAGCCGCTGGAACTCCGCATCGATGGCTTGCCTCCCGCGTGTCATGGCCATCTTGTCGAAATGGCCGATAAATCTCATCCGGGGATGGGCCTGGCGAATTGCGGCGAGGTCGACGCCCGCCTGGCGTTCCAAGGGGAGGACGCCGCCCAGTCCTGCGCGCTCGAACCAGGGGGCGGCGGTCGTCACGTCGCCGTCGGAATCGATGAACGTGAGGATGTCCAACTCGTGAAGACGCGGCAGGACGCGCCGATAGTATGGCAACATAAACTGGTCGAACAGATCGGGCGAAAGCATCGGGCCGTGGTTGTAGCTCATATCCTCGGCGAATGTCATGAAGTCGGGTCTGGCCAGATCCGCGATCCGATCAATTGTCCGCAGCATCCATTGAATCAGGTCGTCGTTGATCCGATGGATCAGTTCCGGTTGATCAAACATCATGTACAGGTGCTCTTCCACGCCGAGCAGCCAGCGCGGCCACCAGAAGAATCCTTCCAACGTAAACCAGAGTACGGCTTCGCCGCGTCGTTGTTTCTTCGCCCACTGTTGCCAGCGCTGCCAGTCGATTGGCGACTGGGGATAAAGCTTCGATTTGATCCGCCCGTAGTCTTCGTGGCTGCGGACGACCGGACCATACGGTTGCGTCGGCGTCGGACAATCCGCCCGCCTGGGTGTCAGCCAATCCTGCAGATACAGGTCCAGGCCGAAGTGCCGAGACAGCGATTCATGATCGACGACCTCAAGGGGCAAGCCCTCCCCATACCAGCGTTGGAGGGTTTGATCCCACCAGGTCGCCCATTCGAGAATCGGCAGACGATCGACCGGGGCGAAGCTCATCACCGCGTGGAATCGTTCGCGCACCGTCATCGGCTCGGTCATCGATCGGTCCGGTGAATCACGGGGTTAAGTCGGTCGTCGGCCAGGACATCGCCCTGCGACAGCGACTGACAGTAGTCGGTGGGCAGGATGTTCTGCTGGCCGTTAAAGGTACTGCCATCGGGCATGTAGGCACAGGTCATGGCGATACGGCGCGAACGGGTCATGTTGGCCCCGGCGCCGTGAGCGGTCAAGCCGTTGTGGAAACTGCAATCGCCCGGCTCCATCGGCACGGCGATCGGATCTGTCTCCGCCATCTGTGGATACACGTCAAACAGGTCCGCGAGGTTCTGACCGATCGGGACGTTTCGCTCATCGGCCAGCCGATGCGTACCCGGGATGAACCACATACAGCCATTTCCAATCGTGGCCGGTTCCAGCGCGATCCACACCGACAGCGCGTGACGCGAGAAGAACGACCAGTACGGGGTATCCAGGTGCCAGGCCGTCGGGTTGCCGAACGGTTCCTTGATCAGCGCCTGATCGTGCCAGACCCGAAAGCCGGTCTGATCTTCGAGTTGACAGAGCATCTGCCCCAGTTCCGGGCAGAGCATGTATCGCTTGACGGTCTCGTTGATGCGCCACAAATTCAAACGCTGGGTAAAGACCTTGTCGTAGTAGGTCTCGCCCTCGACGAAGTCGACCCCTTGGCCGGCGACCTTTCGCTTGCCCATCGACGCCACGGCGTCCAGTACCGCCGCCTTGAGTTCGGCGACTTCATCGGCGTCGAGCAAGCCGGGATAGAAAAGCACCCCGTCTTGTCGATACCTGTCAACCTGCTGTTGACTGAGTTGCGTGTTCATGATGCGACAGTCCTTCATTCATATTCGCGTTGCTCGCCCCCAGGATTACCGCTCATGCAATCAGATTAGACATATTAAATCGAGTATACTATGTGAATATTGATGAACCATGCGACCGAAATTGATGCTCCCGGCTGTGTGACGAATCGGCTGGAACTTGTCCGGCGATTCCCGGTGCTACGAACGCACGGGATTGCTGTCGAGCGGTTTCCGCGGTACACCAATACGCAACCGAAGCTTCACGGACTGGATGTGGTGTTGTTCACGTGCGTTCTGGCGGGGTCGGGCACGCACCTGATGGGCGATCAGTCGCTGCCGGTCGGTCCGGGGTCAGTCGGTATCACCCACTACGGCCGATCGCACGATCTGCTGACCGAACCGGCGGGCATGGATGTGGTCAATGTTTACCTGGACCTGCGCAACCATCCGCTTCCGGTTGTGCCGCCGACGTGGAGCCGCGTACTTGCTTCCATCCTGGCACCGCACCCGTGTGTGCTGCATCGGCAGAATCGCCGGGTCCACCTGCCGTTCGACCAACCTGCGCGAATGACCGGTTCGTTGACGCTGCTGTTGCGGGAGCAGGCTGACGCGTTGCCCGGCTACGAGGTGATGATGCGGCAGTTACTGGTGCCGTTCCTGATTGAATGTTGCCGGGTGGCGGATCGGATGGGCTGGGCCAGCGGGGAATCTGCGCCACCGTGGGTGGAGGACGTGCAGCGGTTGCTCGACCGCACCTTCGACCGCCCACTTGGGTTGGCCGACCTGACCCGTCGGGCCAAGGTCAGCGCGGAGCACTTGTGTCGGCGGTTTCGGCAACACACCGGCCTGTCGCCGATCGCCTATCTGAATAATCGCCGCCTGCAGCATGCGATGTGGCTTCTTCGCACCACGAATCAATCCGTGACTCAAGTGGCCGTGACCAGCGGGTTCTCCGAGTTGAGTTACTTCAACCGCAAATTCAAGGATGCGACGGGTATCACGCCGACGTTGTTCCGTCGCGGTCACACCACGACCGAGACCTCCGACCTGACCTGACGCGGAGTCTGACCTCGATAGCGTCGGAGCAAACGCGACAGGTACGTGGCGCGACCGAATCCGCATTGACGGGCGATCTGTTCGATGGGCAACGTGGTGGTGCGAAGCATCTGGCAGGCGGCATCGACGCGCACGCGGTGGATCTCCTCCAGCGGGGTACGACCCAGCAGACGGTTGAACCGACGTTCAAGCGCCCGGCGTGCCAGCGGCACTTCACGCAAGACATCACCCACGGTCACGCCCGCAGTGGCGTGATCATGGATGAAACGTAGTGCGGCCGCCATTTCAGGGTCATCCATGGCGAAAAACTCGCTGGACTGGCGAGTCTGCACGCCAATCGGCGGCAGTAGAAGGGACTGAATTTCGGTTTGTTCAGTGATGGCGCGATCCAGTTGCTCGGCAGCGCGATAACCGACCTGTTCGCCGGGCAGCATGATACTCGACAGCGGCGGGTAAGCCATCCGGCAAATCAGGTCATCGTTGTCCACCCCGAGGATGGCCAGATGGATAGGAATTTCAATGCCGACCTGCCGGCAGACTTCGCTGATAAACCAAGCCACGGCATCGTTGCAGGCGAAAAGACCCGTGGGGCGCGGCAGGGCGCCCAGCCACTCGATCAGTCCCTTCATGCCACGCGCCTCCGCCAACGGCGATCGCTGCAACCATTGGGGGGCGATGTCACGGCAACGCGGTGTGCCGTCAGCAGAGTTCAAGGCACTTTGCAGACCGCTGAGCCGTTCCTGCGAAAATGCCATATGCCGGATGCCGACAAACGCAAACGATCGATGGCCGTGCTCAAGCAGATGCTCCGCAGCCAGTCGGCCGATGGCGTGGTTGTCGACACTGACACGGGGAAATGGATCGTCTGGCACGATGTGCGAAATACCAACCACCGGGCAGCTTAGCGTCCGTAGCGAAGCGATCAATGCCGGTTGATGAATGTGAGTAATCAGCCCATCGCAATCAAGGTGCACCCGACGGCCACGGCCAAAACCTTCGGGGGGAATACGCTCAATCAGCCACGGTCGGGCAGGTCTGGCATAGGTGGCCATGCCCCGGAGCACGGACCGTACGAAAAAGGAATCCTCGTGCAGCATGATCGCGATCCGTAACGATCGAGACGCACGTAAACGATTTCGGGCCATGTCGTAATTGTATCATATTTTAGCGCAATACGGTCTTGTTTTTTCCGGGTGCCGGGATATGTTTGTTGTCGAGGCACCTCTGATGCGTAGACATCGTATCCACGACAGCCAATCGAGCGCATTCATCTCTGTAGGGGCTGTTCGTCAACGGTTGTTGTCTAGGGTTCGTGCATTTTTTG
>CAYYPN010000275.1:0-4205 GCA_964473545.1 uncultured Planctomycetaceae bacterium | reverse complement strand
ATGTACTTCAACGCGGGCACGGGGAAGTACCCCTTTGGCCGATCGATCACTTCGGAGGGGATCACGCGACGGGCCGCTTCCTTGAGCACGCCCTTGCCGCCCTGGGCGACTTTGAGCTCGCCGGGGCAGCGGGCGGCCAGTTCGACCAGTTCATGATCGAGAAACGGCACGCGGGCTTCGAGCGAGTGGGCCATCGTCATGTTGTCCACGCGCTTGACCGGATCGTCGATGAGCATCACCGTCGTGTCGATGCGCAATGCCTTGTCGATCGGCCGGTCGGCGCCCGGGTGTGCGAAGTGTTCCTGCACATACCGGAGGCTGTGATCGTCGCCGTGGAAGCGTTCGTCGACGGTGCGGCGGTACTCGGCATGATCCCGATCGAAAAACGCTGCACGATAATCGGCGACCGCATCGGTCGAGTTCATCATCGGTGGATACCAGTGGTAACCGGCGAAGACCTCGTCGGCGCCCTGGCCCGACTGGACGACCTTCACGTGCTTGGCCACTTCTTCACTGAGCAGGTAGAACCCCACGCAGTCGTGGCTGACCATCGGCTCGCTCATCGCGTCGATCGCCCGCTCCAGCGAGGTCAGCGCGTGGCTCGACTCGACCTGGATCTTGTGATGCGTCGTGCCGAAGTGCCTGGCGATGACGTCGGAGTATTGAAACTCGTCGCCCTCCTCCCCGCCGACGGATTCGAACCCGATGCTGAACGTGTTCAGGCCCGACTGGCCCGACTGCGCGAGCAGCCCGACCACCAGTGACGAGTCCAACCCGCCGGACAGCAACACACCCACCGGCACGTCGGCGATCAGCCGCCGCTCGACGCTCTTCTGCAATGCGTCGAGCAGGCGATCCTGCCAGTCGCGCTCGGTAAATTTGGCGTCGTCCGGGTCGGCATTGAAGATCGGCTCCCAGTAGCGCGTCCGGCGCTGGTTGCCCTTGCGGTCGACGACCATGATCGTCGCGGGGGGGAGCTTGCGCACGCCGCGCAGGATCGTGTACGGCGCAGGCACCACCGAGTGAAACGTCATGTAATGATTCAGCGCCACCGGGTCGATGGCGGTGTCAATGCCGTCGCCTTCGAGCAGGGCGGGCAGGCTTGACGCGAAACGCAGTCGGCTGCGCCCGCTCGGTCCGCACTCGGCGTAATACAGCGGCTTGATGCCCAACCGGTCGCGGCCGAGGACAAACTTGTCCGTCCGCCGATCCCAGATGCAGAACGCGTACATCCCGTTCAGCCGCTCGACGAAGCGCTCGCCCCAGGCGTGATAAGCCTTGAGCAACACCTCAGTGTCGCCCCTGGAAAAGAACTCGTAGCCCTTGGCGCGCAGCTCATCCTTGAGCTCACGGTAGTTGTAGACCTCGCCGTTGTACACGATGGCCAGGTCGAGCTTGTCGTCGATCATCGGCTGGTTGGAATGCTCCGACAGGTCGATGATCGACAGTCGCCGATGGGCGAAGACGGTTCCGTTGTCATGATGCAGGCCATGCGCGTCGGGACCGCGCGGGGTCATGCGGCGTGACATGGCCTCGGCCACGTCACGCGCCAGTCCCTGGCCGGCTAAATCCAGTTCACCACAGATGCCACACACGACAGTGATCACTCCTCACTTGTTTGGCGTGAAATCGCATTGTTCCAGGCAGTTTGAAAGGCGGGGTTTGAAGCCATTGTAGGCCCTTAACCTCGCGAAACAAGCGGAAATGTGCGATATCAGCCGACTTGTGACCACGCGGCAAGAATCTTGTCCAGTCGTTCGTGCACTTTCTCATCGACCTGCTTGCGGGCCGGGTCGGCTTCGAACCAGTTCAGCGAATCGCGCAAACCGCGGCGATAGGGGACGTTCGCCGTCCAACCCGGCGCGAACTGCTTGATCTTCGAGTTGTCGAAGATCGTGCAGTGGGCCTTGTCGCCGAGCAGGCCCGGGCCCATCGCCGGATCGATTTGCGCGACGAAGTCGCTGGGGAGGTGCATGATGTTCGGCTCGACGCCGAGGGCGCGGCCAAGCTCGCCGACAATCTGGTCCCACGTCAGCCATTCGTCGCTGGTGATGTGGATCGCATGGCCGATCGCCTGGGCGTTGCTCATCAGGCAGACGAAAGCCCGGGCGTAGTCGCTGCTGTGCGTCAGCGTCCAAAGACTCGTCCCGTCGCCCGGCGTAATCACCGGCAACCCACGCAGGATCCGGTCGGCCGGCTGGTAGCTCGATCCGCCGACGGCACAGGGAATCCAGCCGTCGCCGTACGTGTGTGAAGGCCTCACGATCGTCATGGGAAACACCCCCTCGCGATAGGCCCGCATGAGGCGGTCCTCGCAGGCGATCTTGTTGCGCGAGTATTCCCAGAACGGATTGTGCAGGGGGGTCGATTCGGTGATGGGAAACGTGGTCGGCGGCTTCTGATACGTAGACGCTGAGCTGATGAAGATGAACTGGCCGCACCGATTGGTGAACAGACGCAGGTCCGTTTCGATGTGCTCGGGGGTGAAGGCGACAAAGTCGACGACCACGTCGAAGGTATGTTTTTCCAGCGCGGCGGCGGCCTGGGCTTCGTCGCGGACGTCGGCATGGATCGTCTTGACGCCGGTCAGGTCGCCCGACTTGGCCTGGCGATGACCGCGGTTGAGGTGATACAGGTCCACGCCGCGCGCCAGTGCTTCGACCGAACAAGCGGAGCTGATGGTTCCGGTGCCGCCGATGAATAGAGCTTTCATGGTCGACACGATATCACAAGCCGCTTCAGACGGTCGTGTCCATGCTTTCCCGCTGCGGCGGGAAGATGGCGAAGACCATGCTCAGGATGATCGGCGTCAGCAGCAACGTGAACAGCGAACTGAGGATCAGCCCACCGACCACGACCGACCCCAGCCCGCGGTAGAGCTCGCTGCCGGCGCCGGAGAAGATCACCAGCGGGAGCATGCCGCCGACGCTGGTGCACATGCTCATGAAAATCGGCCGCACGCGTGATCGGACCGACTCGCGAATCGCCTCCTGCGGTTCGAGCTGTTTGCCGGCTTCGTGGGCCTCGCCCGTGCCGCGCACGAAGTTCAGCGCCTGATGTACGATGAGGATCGCGTTGTTCACCACCACACCGGTGAGAATGATGAACCCGAGCATCGACAGCATGTCGAGCTGCTGGGTTTCGGTGAACGGCTGCATGCTGGTCCAGATGTTGACCAGGCGCAGGCCGAGGAACCCGCCGACCGTGGCCAGGGGGACGGTGAACATGATGACCAGCGGGTAGAACCAGCTTTCAAACAGTGCTGCCATCACCAAAAACACAACCACCAGCGCGAGGAAGGCGCGACTGGTGATCAGCGACATGATCGACTCGTAGTTGAATCCGGTCCATTCGCCGAGCAGGGCGCGCTTGACCTCGGTGAGCTTCGCTGCCGACCCGGCCATGAACGTCTTGACCGACGAGGCGATCTGCCCGGACTGGCGCATGGGCTGGATGATCTCGTCGTTGATGATGCGTTCGGTTTCTTCCAGCGGGAGGCCTTCGGGCACGGTGATGTTCAGCGACACCGCGCGCTGGCGTTCGATACGCTTGATCTGTTGCGGGGCGGTGGTGCGGCGGATGTCGGCGACATTGCTCAGGGGGACCGTGCGGCCGATCGGGGTGTAAATCGGCGCGTCGCGCAGAAACGCCACGTTGTTGGTCAATATGTTGTCGTCGATGATCGTCAGGTCGATCGAATCGCCCTTGAAGATGTAATCATCGACGATCGCCCCGTCGCCGAGGATGCGGACGAAATCACCCAGGTCTCGGTTGTTCAGGCCCAGGTCGGCGGCACGAACCATGTCGATTTCGACGTTGATCTCCTCGCCGGGGACCATGAAGTTGCCGGGGTCGGGTTGGACGGCTCGCTGGCCGAAGCGCGGGTCGTTCATCAGCGCCATGAACACGTTGAGGGCCGCGTCGTTGACGGCGTCGAGGTCGGGCCCGCTGATTTCCAGTTCGATGCCGGAACTGCTGCCGCCGGTCTGGAACAGCGATTGTTTCTGGGCGAAGCCGAAGATGCCCGGCTGCTGGCTGATCGCGCCGTTGAGCAGACCGGCGACCGGGTCGACGCGCGCTTCGTCGGCGCTGATGACGCCGGTGAACATGATGCCGGTGTCGAGCCCGACGAAGAAGAACTGCCGCACCGCCGGGGGATCGTTGACCATGTTGACCTGGCCGGTCATCGGGTCGAACAGGGGGAT
>CAYYPN010000274.1:0-4238 GCA_964473545.1 uncultured Planctomycetaceae bacterium | reverse complement strand
CCAAGTTCACCCTGCATTCATCGATTCAGCGAAGATTTTCAGGGGCGACGAAGTAGAGGAAGAAGGGCTTGTCGGCGTTCGCGTGTTGATCGATGAAGCCGACCGCCTCGCGGGTCAGGTCCTTGGTCACATTGTCGTGATCGTAGATGGCCGCGGCGCCGCCGCGATGATCGGAATCCGCGCCGCGTCCTCGTAAAGACAGCATTTCCACCACATCCCGAACTTGCCGAGCATCTCGCCATGATCCGAAGCGTAGATGACGTTGATGGTGCCGTTCAGCCCCCCGCGCGACAGGGCCTCGGTCAGTCGGGCGAGTTGATGGTCGACGAAGCTGATGCAAGCCAGATACCCCTTGCGCAGGCCGCGGATCTGCCGCTCGGAGAATTCGTGGGTCTGAAAATAACACCTGAGCGTCGCGGCATAGGGATGTTGAGCCGTGGCGCATGCCGGGCCATGGTCGGGCAGATCGCCGTCATCCTGGTACATGTTCCAGAATTCCGGCGGGGCGAAATGCGGGAAGTGCGGCGCCGAAACGTTCACGATCAGCACCCACGGTTGAGCCAGCCCCGGCGCGGTGTCCTGCAACCACTGCAACGCCCGCTCCACACAGGCCAGGTCATCGGCGCAGGCGTTTTCTTTCGGGCCGTAACCATCGGCGCGCCCCGCCGCGCCGGGCATGGTCGACATTGGATTGCGGCGGTGATTGGTGTCGCCGGGCGGCTTACGGTCGCCGGGCCGCATCATCTCATCGAACCCCAGTTCGCGACCCGGCGCGTATAAGTCGGTCTTCCCGATAAAGGCCGAATACACGCCCTGGGCGCTCAGCGCCGCGCCGAAGGACTGCGGCGAACGATCCACCAGCGTGCTGCAGTTGCTGTACGCCTGAAGTTCGTGAACCGGCTTGCCCGCGACGAAGGCCGACCGACTCGGCATGCACAGGGGCGACGGACAGTAACTGTTCTCATAAACCGCGCCCCGTTCCGCCAGCGCCTGCATGGCCGGCGTCCTGACAGACGGATGGCCATACGGCTGGGTATAAAACGGGTTGTGCTCATCCGACATGAGCACAAGGCAATTCGACATTGTCTGCTCCTAACCGTCGCAAACGGCAAACGATTCGCGCAGCGACTTGATCGCTTCGCCGGACGGCTTGAGTTCGTGACCGACGTATAGATCGTAGCCCGATTCCGCGATCGCCCGGCAGATGCCGCGATAGTTCAGTTCCTGGGTGTCGTCCATGTCGCTGCGACCGGGGTTGCCGGCGGTATGAATGTGACCGATGTGATCGATCGCCTTACGCAGCGTGCGTATCACATCGCCTTCCATGATCTGCATGTGATAGATATCGAACAGCAACTTCACCCGTGGGCTGGCGACCATCTCGCACAGGGCCAGGCCCCAGTCGGTGCGGTCGGCCAGGTAACCCGGATGATCGACCTTGCTGTTGAGCATTTCGATGTTCAGGTTCACGCCGCGCTGCTCGGCATAGGGTGCGATGCGCTTAAGTCCCCGGCTGCAGGCGATCAGGCCCTCGAGATCGCTCTGCCCGCGCAACCGATTGCCGCTGAAACAGATGACCCCGGCGATGCCGTGCTCCACCGCGAGATCGATCGACTCACGCAGTTCAGCTTCGATGCGATCGTGCTGCTCGACGTCGTTGAGGCCGCTGGCGATCGAGCCGTGCCCGCACATGCTGACCAGCGCCAGGTCGTGCCGTCGCACGGCGTCGATGGCTTGCGCGAAGCTTTCGTCGCGCCCCCAGCACTCGATGCCCGCGTAGCCGATCTCCCGGGCGTGTTGACATAGCTCGTCCAGCGACATGGTGTCGGGCTCGAGCATGGGGTAGACGATGGATTGACGGATCGGCATGGAAAGGTCCTTCCGAGAGTGGCTTTAGAAGTTCACGCCGAGCTTGAGATACTCCTCCGGGTGGGAGGCGATGCGGCTGTAAGCCTCTTTCAGGTCGGTGAAGGGGACGATCGGCTGCACGATCGGATCGCCGCGCAACTGGCCCTCCCGCAGCAGTCGCCAGCACGTGTTGGCGATGCGGGATTCGTCCCAGCGCGGATGATCGCGATCGGGTCGGCTGCACGCCCGGCTGAAGATGATGTTGGGGATATTCATATGCGATTCGGCGCCGAAGTCGAGCCCCGCGGGATAAGGCGGCGGGAACGCCCCGGCCACGACGTTCCCGCCGAAGGCCACCCCGCGCAGCGCCGCCTGCATCGCGCGCACGTTGCCGCTGTACTCAATCACCACATCCACGCCGCGCTTGTCCGTGGCTTTCTTGATCTCCAGGCCGGCGTCGCAGCTCGTCGGATCGAGCGCCAGCGTCGCGCCCAACTCCATCGCGACGTCGCGCCGCATCGCGATCGGATCGATGGCGATGATCGGATCGGCCCCCGCCAGCTTCAGCAACTGCACGACCATCAGCCCGATCGCGCCAAGGCCGAACACCGCCGCGCCGTCGCCGACGCGCACGTGGCCGTCGCGAACCGCCCCCAGCGCGAAGATCGCCGGGTCCAGACAGACGGCCGCTCGCCAATCCATCCCCTCGGGCATCGGGCGACACGACGATGCGCGAGCCACCGCCGTCGACTGGAACGACCCGAAGCAACAGACACGCTGGCCGACGGCAATGGCCTTCACCTCCGAGCCAACCTCGGTCACCAGCCCGACGATCATGTTGCCCGGCGGCAAGGGGGCGCCGGGATCGGCGTCGTCGGCGTTGTACCGGAACAGCTTGTGTTCGCCGTCGAAGTCGCCGCGCGGCTGGGCGTAACCCTTGAAGAACGCCAACTCCGTACCGTGCTTGGCCGCACCGTGCTCGCCACGGATGCGGACCTGGTCCGCGGCCAGCGCCGGTTCGTCGTACTCCGCCCATTCGACTTTGTGGAGTTCGGTCGTGGTGAGTTTCCCGGGGCTCATGGCAATGCTTCCGTTGGGCAACATCGAGATGCGGATGGTTCGGCTACGTTTCAAAGCGATCAATGTAGTCCGACCCAGTCGCCGCGGCCATGGACAGACTTCTCGAAAGTATGGATAATCTTCCGACAATGGCGGACGGCCGATTCTATTACGCGCCGGCCCGAGTCCACGAGGCTCCGCTGGTGGTCCACGCGCTGGGCATCGGTGAACGCATGTCCGCCGGCAGTGTCGTGCATCCGCCGCGCACCGCCTATGGCCTGCTGCTGCACTTCCATGACCCGGTGGAGATCGACACGGTTGCCGGCCCGGTAGCCGCGTCGGCCGACGCAACCGTCGTGTGGCCCCCGCGTCGCCCGCGGCGGTACGGCCGACCCGCGGGAACCTGGTCCCACTCATGGGTCAACCTCATCGGCGCCGACGTCAACCGGCTGCTGTCCGCCAGCGGGCTTCCGCTGGGCCAGCCGCTGATGCTCGATGCGGCCGACCTGTTTGATCGATACCTCGTGGCGATGTGCGATGAACTGCACAGCCACGTGCCGCCCGATCCGTTCATCATCGACAGCCTGTTAAGACTGTTCGTGCATGAACTGACGCGCCGGGCGAGCCGCGACCGGACCGGCCGCCTGCCCGAGCGTATGGGTTCAATCCAATCCTACATCCACGCGAATCTGCACCGGCCGATGCGCCTCGACGAGTTGGCGCACCACGGCCATCTGTCCGTCTCCCAATTCAGCGTGCTGTTCGTCGAATGCTTCGGCACGTCGCCGATGGCCTACGTGCAGCAGGTAAGGATGAACCGGGCCGCCATGCTGCTGGCTCAAAACAACCAGGCGGTGGCCCAGGTCGCGGCGGCAGTCGGCTACGGCGACCCGTTGCACTTCTCCCGCCGCTTCAAACACCACCACGGCTTGTCCCCCACCGCCTACCGCCAACGCCACCTGTGACCGGTCGATGGGGTCCCGACCCCGTCCCTGGCGTGTGAATCGCATCGCATCCCTGTTACACTCTGTCATGTCGATGGCCTTGGGTGTGGAAAGTGGTGTTGCTTGGCAACGCCATCACATCCCACAACTAAGGCCATCGCGATGCGCCGGCAGACCGATCACTCGCGCAGCATGCGGGCTATCAGTCTGTCGGACTTGTTTCCGTTGGAGGGGGCGGGCGATTGGATTGGGTTGTTCGATGCGCTGGTTGCGGGGTTTGGTGGGCCGCGGTCGGGCGGCGGGGTGGTTCCGGCGGGTTTCGGGGCGAGAATGGGCGGTGATCGGCGACGCGCAGCGGCGGCGGCGGGGGTTTATCCGGCGGTTTGA
>CAYYPN010000273.1:0-4248 GCA_964473545.1 uncultured Planctomycetaceae bacterium | reverse complement strand
ACACCCGCACGCCGTTTGCCGCCGAGCAGGTCGACGAGGCCTGGGAATACAACTGCAGGAGGATAAGGTGTCAGGATGAATATTGACGGGGGCAACATGCAAACGGTGGCGATTTGCCGGTGCATTGGGCGGCGTGAACAAACGCGGTGTTTGCGCGGGGGTGGCGGGTTGGGGTTGGGATGGGGACCGCGACCGGCGGTCGCGGCTTTATGGGTGTCGGGTTGGCCGGTGGGCAGTTCGAACCCTCAGGCTCAGTTGACGTATCAGTCGGGGTGGCCGTACATTATTGAAGTTGCGGGATCGCGCCCCATTGGAGGCCTGGCATGGCGCGGCGCGATCCGGAGAAGTTAAATTGCGGCACGCAGGGGCTCGTAACACGCCCGGCGTGAACCGTTGCAACCCCGCTCAGGGGCGGCCCATACGGGCTGATAGATTGAACGGACCAACCTGGCTTTCGGAAAACCGCTCGCATGAGCGTGTGCCTGGCAAACATGTTGAAACGGACCCTGATTCTCTGTCTCGGCGCTGCGCCGCCGGGCGGGGAGCGATTCTGGTGTGACGTGCGTCGAGCTGATGGTTCGACGGCGGGGGTCTGATCGACCGGTTGACCCGTTGAATCTTGAACCTGGTGCGTGGGGGCATGCATCGGTTGACGCTGCGCCGCGGCGTGTGAGGGACCCCTGGCCGATTTTCGCCCTTCGGGGCGGGCCGCGCTGGTGGGCATGTGGTTGGACCCCATGCCGGTCAGGTGCGGTCGTGATAAAGGGGTTCGTCTCATGTCGTGTTCCCTGCCCATTTTCCTCCTTGCCCAGATGTCGACCGGCATGGCCGCCGGGCTGATCGTCGGGGCCCTGATCGTCGGATCGATCGGCGGCGTGCTCGTGCTCAAGCTCCTCATGGGCCAGAGCCTCGGCAAGGCCCGCCAGGAAGCCGATCGCCTGATCGAGAACGCCAGGAGCCAGGCCGAAAACACCCGCAAGCAGATCGAACTGGAAGCCCAGAAGGAAATGATCGCGCTCCGAGAGGAGTTCGACAAGAAGACCAACGAGACCCGCAACGAGTTGAAGGAAACCGAGCGCCGGCTGACCAAGCGTGAGGACAACCTCGACCGCAAGCTCGACGTGCTCAGCACCAAGGAAAAAAACCTCGAGCAGCAGGGGCAGCAGCTCAAGCAGGAGCAGGCCGAGATCGCCGGCAAGAAGGACGAGCTCAACCAGCTCGTCGAGCAACAGCACAATCGGCTGCTGCAGATCACCAACCTGTCGGAAGAGGAGGCCCGGCGCATCGTCCTCGAACGGATCGAGCATGACGTGCAGCACGAGGCGGGGCAGATCGTGCAGCGTGAGTTGAACAAGGCCGAGGAAGAGGCCCGGGAGAATTCGCTGAAGATCACGCTGCAGGCGATCCAGCGATTTGCCGCCGAGCACACGTCCAACTCGACGGTATCGAGCGTGGAGATACCGTCGGACGACATGAAGGGCCGGGTGATCGGGCGCGAAGGGCGCAACATCCGTGCGTTCGAGCAGGCGACCGGCGTGGACGTGATCGTCGATGACACCCCCGGTGTGGTCGTCGTGTCCTGTTTCGATCCCATCCGTCGTGCCGTCGCCTCCGAGTCGCTCCAGAAGCTGATCGAGGACGGTCGCATCCACCCGACCCGCATCGAAGAAGTCGTCGAGCAGACCCGCAAGGACATCGCCGAACGTGTCATCAAGTACGGCAAGGACGCGTGCATCGAAGCCAACGTCCAGGGGGTGCATCCGAAGATCGCCGAGATGATGGGCCGGCTGTATTACCGCACCAGCTACGGGCAGAACATTCTGCGTCACTCGATCGAGACGGCGTACCTGTGCCAGGTGATCGCGGACGAGCTGGGCCTCGACGGGGAGGTCGCGCGGCGGGCGGGGTTCCTCCACGACATCGGCAAGGCGATGGACCACGAGGTCGAAGGCGGGCACCCGCAGATCGGCATGGACTTCTGCAAGAAGTTCAACGAGAACGAAGCGGTGCTCAACGCCATCGGCGGCCACCACGGCGACATCGAATCGACGACCCCGTACACGCCGATCGTCATGGCCGCCGACGCGATCTCCGGCGCCCGGCCCGGGGCGCGGCGTGAAACGCTCGAACGCTACGTCAAACGCCTGCAGCAACTCGAGGACATCGCGACGAGCTTCGAAGGGGTGCGCGAGGCGTATGCGATTCAGGCCGGCCGCGAGGTGCGGGTCATCCTCGACGCCAAACGCCTCGACGACGCGGCCAGCGCCAAGGTCGCCCGCGACATCGCCAACCGGGTCGAAGAGGAGATGACCTACCCCGGCGAAGTGCGGGTCACCGCGCTGCGCGAAGTGCGGACCGTCGAGTATGCGCGGTAAGTGGATCGGTTAATGGGTTGAATGAAAAGCCCCGCCATGGCTCCGAAGGAACCTTGGCGGGGTTTTCGACGGCGAAGATCGCGCCGACGGGTTGCGCCAGGTCGTGGTCATGGTTGTGGCTGTTCGCCGTCATGGGTGGGCGGGCACCCTCATCATCTTTCCAGACATACGAACGAGTCCTTATATGGCTGCGGTTTCCGACATCCGCCCGTCCCGCGGCCAAGGGTCCGGCTGGCGTGAAGCCCGGCCGCGGGCGCGACCGAGACTCATTCTCAACTCCAATGAATCTGCCCGGAAGGCTCCCCATGTCAAGGGGGTGGTGCAACTAAGTCTCAATATTTTTCATTGGCCCGCCCCTGCGCGCCGAGAGGCGACTGGCGCGATATCCTACAGGCTTCTCATGAAAGGCTTTGTCATGACCGCGCTCATCCGTAACCTGTCGGCCGTCTGCCTGCTCTGCCTCATCGTCGCTCCCGCTTGGGCCGAGCGGCCCGACGGGACCGTTCGCATCGCCACGTGGAACATCGAAAACATGAACATGTATTTCGACCAGACCCGCCTGCCCTACCGCTCGCAGGAGAAGCAGGAGGTCTGGGACGACGAGGAGGACCTGGTCGAAATCAAGCTCGCCATCGAGCAGGCGCATTTCGACCCGGACATCCTCGTCCTGCAGGAGGCCGCCGACCAGGCTTCGCTCGACGAGTTCAACGACAAGTGGCTGGACGGCCGCTTCGCCTACGTCAAGGTGTTCAAGAGCAACAGCGCCGGCCAGTGGGTCGCGATCATGGTCAAGCCCGGCTTCGAGGTGTTGGAAGTCCGTGAATTCGCCGACGAGATCGACCCGGTCAACGACTCGGCCCTGCGCAGCAGCAAGCGCTACTACGGCGGCAACGTCCTGTTCCCCCGCGGGCCCGGGTTCGTCAAAATCCGCACGCCCGGCGGCAAGGTCCTCTGGGTCGGCACCACCCACATCAAGAGCAAGTACGGCAACAGCCAGGCCGTCACCCGCTGGCGCGTGCGCATGATCCACCAGATGCGCACCATC
Organism: uncultured Planctomycetaceae bacterium; assembly: GCA_964473545.1. Taxonomy (GTDB): domain Bacteria; phylum Planctomycetota; class Phycisphaerae; order Phycisphaerales; family Zrk34; genus CAYWKS01. The sequence continues at coordinate 828 of CAYYPN010000273.1, read as the reverse complement.
GCCGGCCAGCTTCGTGCCGACGCCGACCTGGTGGCCGTGCTCGGCGACTTCAACGACAGCTTCGGCAAGGACCGCGACGAAGAGGCGGTCGGCGCCGACGCGATCGCCGGCATGCTCAGCGGCTCGGGACGCGAACGCCTGCTCAGCCCCACCAAGGACCTGGCCGACGCCGACGCCAACCTCGCCACGTACCACGCGCTGCTCAAGCCCGGCGGCCCGTCGTTCATCGACCACGTGTTCGTCAGCCCGGCGATGCACGAAGCGCTGGTCGAGACGGTCATCATCGACGACCCGATCGCCTACGTCGCCAGCGACCACCTGCCGGTGATGATCACGATCAAGCCGTGAGCCCCGGAATCATGCGGCGGGTTTGACGGTTTCGACCGCGGCGATCTGGTTCAGCCGCAGGTGGGCCGACTGATCGGACCGCGGGTAGCAATAGAAGATGTAAGTGCGTGCGATCGCCACCATGGACGGGTCGGTCACCTCGTAGTGATCGCCGCTGGTGAGGATGATTTTAAACGGCTGGAAGGGGCGGGCGTCCAGCATTTCCTTGATCTGGTCGGTCATGGCGATGCCCTCCGGCTTTATGAGATTATAGCTTCTTTCTACAATCCGCCCACCATGAGCGACTCGACCGAACCACGCGGCAAGTACGACTTCGCGGCCATCGAAACCCGCTGGCAGCGGCATTGGGCGGATGAGCAGACCTTCGCTGCGCCCAATCCCGGTGACGCCGGCTTCGACCCCGATAAGCCCAAGTTCTATGTGCTGGACATGTTCCCGTACCCCTCCGGCGTCGGGCTGCACGTCGGACATCCCCTGGGC
>CAYYPN010000272.1:0-4252 GCA_964473545.1 uncultured Planctomycetaceae bacterium | reverse complement strand
GAATCGTTCGACGTCGTGTTCCCGGTGCTGCACGGTCCGTGGGGCGAGGGCGGGCCGCTGCAGGCGATTCTCGAACGGCGCAGGTTCAGGTTCGTCGGTTGCGATTCGCGCGCCGCCGCCCTGGCCATCGACAAGCTCACGACCAAGCGCATCGCCCGGGCCGCCGGGCTCGAAACGCCCGACTTCGTCTGCCTCGATTGCGACAACACCCAACGCCTCGAACCGCCCGCGGTGGTCAAGCCGATCAACGACGGGTCGAGCTTCGGCGTGCGCATCTGCATGAACGACGACGCGGTCGCCGCGGCCCTGGAAGAGCTGCGCCGGCAACACGACGCCTTGCTGCTCGAACGCTACATCCGTGGCCGCGAGCTGACCGTGGGGATCGTGGATGGCCAGGCGCTGCCGGTGATCGAGATCGTGCCGCGTGATGGGTTTTATGACTACCACGCCAAGTACGACAGCGACGCGACGGGGTACACGTTCGACATCGACCTGCCCCCGGAAGTGCTTGTGCGCATGCAGAACGATGCGTTGTGCCTGTACCGGGCGATCGGCGCGCGGCACCTGTCGCGGGTCGACTTCCTCGTCGAATGCGGCGAAGCGAACGCCGTCGGCTACCGCCCTTGGCGGGGGTGGATGCTGGAGATCAACACGATGCCGGGCTTCACCACGCACTCGCTGCTGCCGATGGCCGCGGCACGAGCGGGCATGCCCATGCCCGCGCTTTGCGATAAACTCGTCCGCCTCGCGGCCCAATAGCGGCGAGCGAATAGCCAATCGCCAATAGCCCAAGCCGGACCTGTCCAACGGACCCCTTCGGGGAGCGAAGCGAAGGTCCGGGTCTCTTCCCGAAACATCCCCCTTGCTCGACTTGCTCCAAGCCAAGGCGTATCTGCTCTTTCCGTTGCTGGCCGCGGCGTTGTATGCCGTCGCCTCGATCGCCATCAAGGCCTCGAGCAACCTCGGCATCGGCGGGCGGCGCACCGTCGTCGTCTGCAACTGGGCCATGGCCGTCGCCTTCGCCGTCTTCTACGACTGGTCGACCTTCCCCCAACTGGCCGACCCCTGGTGGCCGATGGTGGTGCTGGGCGTGCTGTGCGCGGCCGGGCAGATCTGCACCGTCCTCGCCTTCAGCCACGGCGAGGTCTCCAGCGTCGGGCCCGTCCTCGGCGTCAAGGTCGTCCTCGTCGCCTTTGTCGTCGCCATCATCTTCCAGGGGTCGATCGCGCCGCTGACCTGGGCGGCCGCGGTGCTGTCCGCCATCGGCATCGTCTGCCTGCAGATCACCGATCGACCGCACGACGTCAAGCGATCGCTGGGCGCGATGGGCCTGGCGTTCTGTGCCGCGTCGAGCTTCGCCGCCTTCGACGCCATGACCCAGCACTACTCACCCAAGGTCGGGTTCGGCTACCTCGTGCCGCCGGCCGTGCTCATCGCCGCCTGCCTGACGTCGACGCTGCTGTTCAAGCCCGACTCCCGCAAGCGTCCGCTCACCCGCCGCACCGCGATGTACCTGCTCGTCGGCGCGGGGTTCTTCGCCTTGCAGAGCGCGATTCTGACCCGGTCGATCGGCGCCTACGGCGACGCCGCCGGCGCCAACGTCGCCTTCGGCAGCCGCGGACTGTGGGGGTTGTTGTTCGTCTGGCTGATCGGCCACTGGTTCGCCAACGACGAGTTCGTGGCGCGGCATCGGGCGATCGTCGTATTGCGCATCCTCGGCGCGATCCTCATGATGGCCGCGATCGTGCTGGTGTTCGTGTAGGGCTTTGTGAATAGCCGGCGCTTCCGACTGAAAGCCCCGTTCCGATCGCCGGGCCCTGCTCAAAAATTTTTTTCGCGATGTCAGACCTGACACGATCCTGACAGGGTGGGTGTCAGGTTGAAGCGGCGTTTCTCGTGCGTACGCGGGGATTTGGCCGCTCGATGCCGGTGACGGGGGGGGGGACTGACCTCGGGGTTGTCGGTTTTCAGCAGGAACCCGGGCCGGCGCTGCGCTCTGGCCCGGCGTGGACTGACCACTGGCTACGTCATGAAATACCAGTCCTGGGACCAGACGACGTAGGCCCAGAGGCAGGCGTTGGTGATGGCGTGGGCCCAGATGACCGGGCCGAGGCCGAGCTTGCGGCCGGAGGTGTTGGTGGCGCCGACGAGCAGGCAGTAGGCGATGCCGCAGACGAACGCGCCGGGGTAGTCGGCCGGGGCGTGGACGAGCATGAACACGAACGTCGACGCCAGCACGCCGAACACCGTCAGCCTGCCCAGCGGCGTGTCGTCGAACTGGTCGGCGAAGACGCGCGGATGCCGGCCGGCGCGACGGGCGAGGTCGCTGTCGCCGAACAGGTCGTCGACCAGCGGCAGGTCGTGGATGAGATTCACCACGCCGATCGCCGTGCGCCGCGGATGGCTGAGGCTGCGTAAGAGCAGCGACCGGTTGAACAGCTCCTCGAACATCGGCACGACCAGGCTCATGCCGAACAGGCGCAGGATCAAGGCGGTCCACATGAGCGGCTGGGCGGCGGCGCCGTACTCGTCCTCGGGGAAGTAAGTGGGGAACCCGATGGGCTCGCCGGGCGTCGGGCCGAGCGAGGGGAACAGGTCAATGGTGAGCTTGCCCAGCGCGACCCACGCGGCACAGACGCCGATGCCGACGGGCAGGGCGAGCCAGTGGAACTTCCAGTTGAGTTCGGGCAGGTGCCTGCGCCACTTCCAGAGGATCCACGCGACCAGGCCGCACTGCACGATGTAGCAGGGGATGAGCAACCACGTGGCGATATGGTCGCGAGCGGCGAGGGTGAGGGTCATGAGGACCAGGTAGCCGAACTCGGGCACGACGCGCGGGTGCCAGGGATGGGCCGCGAGCCAGACGTCGAGACCGGAGCGCGGCGTCGAGGTGGCGGCGTCGGGGGCCTGGCTGGTCGTGGTTGGCTCACTCACTGACAACTTCCCGGTTGATCTGTCGTTGCCGCGTCGAGCGTACCCGAAAGGGCAAGGCTCGCGTGCGGCGAGACGTGTTAGGCGCCGGTCGCGCCCGCGTGGCTGGTCGACCCCACGGGCCGGCGGCCGATCGAGTGGTACACGAACCCATGCTCGGTCATCATGTCCGTGCGATAAAGGTTGCGGCCGTCGAAGATGACCGGATCGGCCAGGCGGCGGTGCATCTCCTCGAAGTCCGGATGCAGGAACTCGCCCCAGTTGGTGCAGATGACCAGCGCGTTGGCGCCGTCGAGCACGCTCATCATGTCCGACGCCAGTTCGACCTGTTCACCGAGGACCTTGCGGCAGTTGTCCGCAGCGACCTCGTCGTACGCGGCGACATGGGCGCCGTGTTCGAGCAGGTGTTTCATGATGGTGACGGCCGGGGCTTCGCGGATGTCGTCGGTGCCGGGCTTGAAGGCGATGCCCCAGAAGGCGAAGCGCTTGTCGCGGATTTGACCGCTGAAGTGTTCGAGGATCTTCTTGATGAACACGTAACGCTGGGTCTGGTTGACCTGGTGGACGGCGGTGAGGAGGCTGGCGGGACTGGCGGCGCGTTCGCCCATGCTGATGCAGGCCTTGACGTCCTTGGGGAAGCACGACCCGCCGTAGCCCAGCCCGGGGTAGAGGAAGGCGCGGCCGATGCGATTGTCGGCGCACATGCCGCGGCGGACCTCGTCGATGTCCGCCTGGTACGCCTCGCACAGGTTGGCGATCTCGTTGATGAAGCTGATCTTCGTCGCCAGCATCGTGTTCGAGGCGTACTTGACCATCTCCGCCGAGGCGATGTCCATGACGAAGATCGGATTGCCCTGTCGGACGAACGGCTCGTAGAGATCGCGCAGGCGGTGGCCGACCGACTTGTCCTCCACGCCGACGATCACGCGGTCGGGATGCATGAAATCGTGGATCGCCTCGCCTTCCTTCATGAACTCGGGGTTCGACGCCATGTGGAAGGGCTTGGCCGTGTGCTTGGCAAGCTCTCGCTGCACGCGAGCATTGGTCCCGACGGGCACGGTGCTCTTGATGATGACGATCTTGGGTTGGTCATCCTCGGTGTCGGCGCCGCCGCAGGGTCCGGGCGCGGCGTCGATGGCCTGGCCGATGTCCCCGGCCACGTCGAAGACGAAGCGCAGGTCGGCGTGGCCCGATTCGTCCGGCGGGGTGCCGACGCAGATGAAGATCGCTTCCGCCGCCTCGTAGGCCTGCTTCCGGTCGGTGGTGAAGTGCAGGCGGCCGGCCTTGGCGTTGCGCTCGATCATCTGGTCGAGGCCCGGCT
>CAYYPN010000271.1:0-4311 GCA_964473545.1 uncultured Planctomycetaceae bacterium | reverse complement strand
CCATCCCGACCCTCGGAATGCGCTGTCGGATGGCGCGACGATGCTGCCGTTGGACATGATGCGCGAATTGCTGGGGAACGTGGCTGCGCTGCATGTCCACGACTGAGCATGACCCACATGAAAAGCCCACCCATGGCCATGGGTGGGCTTTGTTGGTTGTCGGATGTATGGACGCTACCGGTTCAGCCCTTCGTCCACGTGCTCGCGCCGTAGACCGCGCTGTCGCCCAGGTCGTCGGCGATCCGCAGGAGCTGGTTGTACTTGGCGTTGCGGTCCGAGCGGCAGGGGGCGCCGGTCTTGATCTGGCCGCAGTTGGTCGCGACGGCCAGGTCGGCGATGGTCGCATCTTCGCTCTCGCCCGAGCGGTGGCTCATGACCGCGGCGTAGCCGTTCCGCATCGCCAGGTCGACCGCCTCGAACGTCTCGCTCAGGCTGCCGATCTGGTTGACCTTCACCAGGATGGCGTTGGCGGTGTCGCTGTCGATGCCCTTGCCCAGGAACCTGGTATTGGTGACGAACAGGTCGTCGCCGACGAGCTGGACCTTATCGCCGATCGCTTCGGTCAGCGTCTTCCACCCCTTCCAGTCGTTCTCGGCCAGCCCGTCCTCGATGCTTCGGATCGGGTACTTCTTGCACCACTTGGCCCAGTACTCGACCATGTCGTCGCTCTTGACGATCTTCTTGGGATCGGACTTGAAGAACTTGTAACCTTTTTTGGTCTTGTCCCACATCTCGCTGGTCGCCGGATCGAGCGCGACGAAGATCTGCTCGCCGAAGGTGTAACCGGCCGCTTCGACGGCTTCCTCGATGACCTTCAGCGCGTCTTCGTTGTCCTTCAAGTCGGGTGCGAAGCCGCCTTCGTCGCCGACGGCGGTGCTGAGGCCGCGCTTGGCGAGGACCTTCTTGAGCGTGTGGTAAATTTCCACGCCCGCGCGGAGCGCGTCATGGAAGTTGTCGAAGCCCCACGGCTGAATCATGAACTCCTGGAAGTCGACGTTGTTGTCGGCGTGCTTGCCGCCGTTGAGGATATTCATCATCGGCACGGGCAGCGTCTTGGCCCCGGTGCCGCCGAGGTAGCGGTACAGCGGCAGGCCGGTCGCTTCGGCCGCGGCCTGGGCGACGGCCATCGACACGCCGAGCACGGCATTGGCGCCGAGCTTCTTCTTGTTGGCCGTGCCGTCGAGGTCGAGCATGATCTGGTCGATCTCTTCCTGCTCTCGGGCGTCGATGCCGACGATCTCGGGACCGATGATGTCGTTGACGTTCTTGACCGCCTTGCCGACGCCCTTGCCCATCCACCGGGTCTTGACCGTGGTGTCGCGGAGTTCGACGGCTTCGTTCTCGCCGGTGCTGGCGCCCGAGGGGACGATGGCGCGGCCGACGGCCCCGCCGGTGAGCCAGGCTTCGACCTCCACGGTCGGATTGCCGCGGCTGTCGAGGACCTGGCGGCCGTGTACGAATTCGATCTCAAAGCTCATGGCGATTTACCTCAAAGGGGGTTCGTTCAGGCTGGGGCCCGGTAGTGTAGCATTCGCGGGCAGACGGTCCAAGCGGCCCACGCCTCGCCCGCGCGTGAGACATCGCCGACAAGTCGCTACCATGTCAACCTTCACAGGTACCGGCTTTGCGGGAGCGCATCGCATGCTCAGCCATATCCCTTATCACGTTGTCGGCCTGGTCGTCGTGGTCCTCGCACTGGCGGCCTGCAGCGGGCCACGGACCAACGACGCGAATATCCGCACCATCCATTACGAGCAGCTCAACGAGATGCTTGCCGAGGACGACGTGCTGCTGCTGGACCCGCGGACGCCCGAGGCCTATGCCGCCGGTCACCTGCCCGAGGCGATAAGCATTTCGCTGCCGGACCTGCGCCCCGGCGACCCGCGCCTGACCGAGGCCGGCACGATCGTGGTCTACGCCGGCGGCTGGACGGACCCGTTGGCCATCGCCGCGGCCAAGCGCCTGGTTGTACTCGGTTACGACAACGTCCTGCACTTCCCCGGCGGGCTGGAGTTGTGGACCGAATCCGGTCGGCGCGTCGAGCGACTGTCGGCCACACCGGCCGGCCGCCCCGAATCGACACGCTGATTTGCGTCGAGCATGAGTGTTTGTCCTGACTGTTCGGGCTCCCGAGGGTGCGGCAAGTCGTTGCCACTTCTGACGGTCTGGTAACTCCACAACGACGACCACACCGCGCACACCGTCAGCGCGGGCGTGCGGATCGCGTTCTGATGTAGCAGTTGATGGAACAGGCGGCGCTACGGCTGGTTGGCGTCAGGCGTCAGGCGTCCACGGCACGTCCTCGACGCCGGCCAGCACGTTCGCCCGCCGCGCCATGGCGAACAGCAGGTCGCCCACGCGGTTGATGTAAGCCACCACGCCCTCGCCCACCGGCTCGGTCCGGGCCAGGGCGACGATCAACCGCTCGGCCCGCCGGCACACGGTCCGCGCCACGTGCAGCCGCGCCGCCAGCTCCGACCCACCGGGCAGCACGAAGCTGGTCAGCGGCGGCAACGCCTCCGATTCGCGGTCGATCAACCCCTCCAACTCCGTGACGTGCCGCGACGTGATGCGGACCTGACGCTTGACGGAAGCATCATTGGGCGTGCACAGGTCTGCACCGAGGTCGAACAGTCGCGACTGCAACCGCGCCAGGTCTTCGCTCATGGTTGGATCGTCGCACACCGCCGCGGCCAGGCCCAGATGAGCGTTCAACTCGTCGACCGTGCCGTACGCCTCGACGCGCAGGGCGTCCTTGGTGGTGCGGCCGCCGCCGTACAACCCGGTCGAACCGTCATCGCCCGTGCGTGTGTAGAGCTTCACTCGGACGACTCCTCGGCGACAGGGGACTCGGCGACCGGCTCGACCGTGACCTCGCCCGCGAGCGGGTCGGGCCGATAGTACCGCATGTTCTCCAGCGCCCAGATCTTGTCGGTGAAGTTGCCTTCCAGTTCGGCCGGCGAGCGTGAGTCGGCCCGCGTTGCGGTCTCGGCCATGTGCATCTTCGCTTCGAGGTTGTCCAGCAGCGATACGAACAGCGCCTCCGGCGTCGAAGGGGTCCTTGCGGCGCCGAACTCGGGCCTGCCGTGATGGGCAAGGATGATGTGCTCCAGCGCCACCAGCGCCTCGCGCGGCAGCTCGTGTCCGACCTTGGCACACACCGCCGCCTTCTGCTCCAGCCAGATCACGCCACGCACGATGTGACCGATGAGCTGGCCTTCGTCGCTGTAGGCGAAGCCGGTGCGCCAGTTCAGCTCCGAGCACTTGCCCAGATCATGCACGAACAGCCCCATCAGCACCAGGTCGCGGTTGAGCAGGGGATGCAGCGGCAACAGGGCCTGGGCATGCTGGAGCAGGCTCAGCGTGTGCTCGAGCAGCCCGCCCAGGTAAGCATGGTGCAGCGACACCGCCGCGGGGGCCTCCTTGAACGCTTCCATCAGCTTCGCGTCCTGCAGGTACGCCGCCGCCAGGGCCTGCATCGCCGGATGCGTCAGCGAGTGCATGATGTCGGTGACCTGGGCGAACATCTGGTCGATGTCCTTGTCCGTCGCCGGCAGGAGATCATGCAGGTCCGCGGCACTCGGCCGGGCCGGCTCGATCGACTGCACGATCACCTGGAGCTGACCCTGGTAAGGTTGCGTCTGCCCTTCGACGTGCACGAACCCATCGGTCGGCAGGCTGTTGACCAGTTCCTCGCTGGCGTTCCACATCCGCGCCGCGAGTCGGCCGGTCTTGTCCCCGATCAGACACTTGAGGTAAGGCTTGCCCTGGCGGGTCAGACCGAGCTGGGCGTTCTGGATCGCGAACAGGCCCTCGATGAGTTGATTCGGGCCCATGTCGGTGATGTAGAGGCGGTCGCTCATGCGCGGGGTTTCCTTTCGATCGTGGCGAACGGGCCATCGTAACGCCGCGTGCCCGGCTTGACGAACGGCCCATCCCGCGCGCGCCGATCGGTCACGAAAAAACACCCCCCCCGTCACCCGCGCCGTCGCGGGTAACCTCGCGTACGTGCGAGGGTTGCGCCAAGTGTGCCGCATGTCATGCATGACACGGACGCGATTGCTCGGATGCGTCGTAAGGTTTTATGCAAGCGGCAATTATTCGCCCCGGCCCGATCGACGCACGTTGTCAGGGCTGTCAGGTTGATCGGTTGCCTGATCCTTAACGCCGACGCCCGGGGCCGGCGGTGATGGCCGCAATGACGCCAGTCGTTACCATGGTCGCCATGGCCAGTGCGCGACCCAACATTGTCTTTGTGGCTCTTCGGGATTTTCCGTGGGTTCGGGGGATGGTAAAACGGTGCGCTAAGGA
>CAYYPN010000270.1:0-4328 GCA_964473545.1 uncultured Planctomycetaceae bacterium | reverse complement strand
ACGATGCCCGGGACGAGTTCAAGGCCCTGCTCAAACGGATCGACGGGCTCGTGCTCAACGACGGCGAGGCGGCGCTGCTGACCGGCGAGTCGAACATGATCGTCGCGTCGAAGAAGATCATCGAGATGGGCCCGAAGTTCGTCGTGATCAAGAAGGGCGAACACGGCTGCCTGCTCCAGCATGCCGACGGCGTGGGTGTGCTGCACGCCTACCCCGCAGCCAACGTCGTTGACCCCACCGGCGCCGGCGACAGTTTCGCCGGGGGCATGATGGGCTACCTCGCCGAAGTCGATCGCCCGGACCTCGCCGCCATCAAGCGGTCCCTGGCCTACGGCACGATCGTCGCCAGCTTCAATATCGAAAGCTTCACCCTCGAGCGCCTGATGGAAATCAACCGCAGCGACATCGACCAGCGTCTCGAAGAATACGCTGGCATCGTGCGGTTTGATGAGTAGCAATCAACCGCGGAGGACGCAGAGATCGCTGGGCAGATGGTATCAGAGGTAATACCTGCCTCTGCGTCTTCGGCGCTCTCAGCGGTAAACCATGAAACGTTGCTTTGTGGCGACCGTGCCGGATGATGCGTCGCGGCAGACCCTGGCGGCGGAGTACCGCGCGGCGGACCCCGACCGGCAGTGTGAGATAGCGAAGCGGATGGCCCGGCTGGAGGCGGTGGCCGATGGCCGGACCGGACGCGACCCGGACCCGAACCAGGCTGCCAAGCGGGTCGTGGATCGGGCGACCGATAACCCCGATGCTCATTGACAAGTGAAAAGGGAATCGCCTATCAGAGGGAATTCCCCCTATGACAGGCCAAACGCTATTGCCAAGCCCGCCGCGCGCCAATACCATTGTTGTTATGCCAAAGCGGTCAAGTAAGATCAATGTGCAAACGAATGCACCAGACGACGCAGGCGAACCGACAAAGAACCCGGCAGCGGTGATGCTTGGTCGCCTTGGCGGACTGAAGGGCGGGAAAGCGCGGGCCGCGAAACTTTCGGCTGAAGAGCGCAGCGAGATAGCGCGTAAGGCCGCACGCACGCGATGGCAAGCGCACGACTAACGCTTTGGGGTGTCCTGAAATGAATGCAGATGGTGTCGGCGAAGCTGTGCCAGCGCAAACCGATCTTGGCGCGGCAACTTACACATCCATACTTCAAGAGCACGATGTGGCCCGTACGCAACGGGCCACCAGAAAGGAATTGCTGAAGGAGTTAACTGAAAACAAGTTCAACGACGACAAGGGGCCTAACGGCGTAGTCGCCCATCTATCCAAGGTGGCGCTTGGTCCGCAGGACATACCCGTCCTTGGCAATGTCCTACTGAACCTTGGAGATGTGCATACACTCAACCTGCTGCTGCATAGCCCTGGCGGCGATGGCACGGTTGTTAAGAAGTTCGTCGATCTGTGTCGGGCGCAGTGCCAGTGATTCCGTGTCATCATTCCGCATCAAGCGAAGAGCGCCGCAACACTGATAGCGCTCGGTGCCGACGAGATTGTCATGGGGCCTCCGTCGGAGCTAGGGCCAATCGACGCGCAGGTCACGGTGTCCGCTGGCGGACTTCGCAGGTATGTTTCCGCTCAAGCATTCATTGACGCGAGAGATAACCTGCTCGATCAACACAAGGGCCTCGTCGCCAAGAAAGAAGATGTGTCCGCAGTGATGCAGATGCTGGCATCACTAGATTTGCCGTTCATCACTCACTGTGAGCATCTGATGGACTTTGGCCGCGACGTGGCAAGGAAGTTGCTTGACGCACATATGTTCAAGCGCAAGCGAGACAAGAAGAAGAAGATCGACAAACTGGTCAAAGAGCTTGCATCCGTAAAGCGGTTCAAGGTGCATGGTCGTCAAATAGACGGCAACACGGCCCGCAGGGAATTTGATCTCAAAGTTAAGCTGTGCGGCAAACAAGACCCCTGCTGGAAACGTATCTGGGAGTATTACACGCGAGCGGACATAGCCCTAAATTCTAGCCAGGCAACAAAAATGTTCGAGACCGAGGACGAGCTGCTCATGGCAGCCCCAACCGATTGAGCACAGGAGAAGACCTATGACCATGGTTAACAAAAAAAAGACGGTATCCGCCAGCGAGCGAGCCCGTATCGCGCAAGAGTTGGTCGATAGTATGCCCGAAGACGTTCGGGAGGCGGTGCAAGCAATGCGTCGCGCAGAGGTGGCACGCTTTGAACAAGGCACCGAGCGGGAGAACCACGTCTATCAACGGATATATTGATCGCCACGCTACCATCGCCAGCCCGCCCATCGGCGGGCTTTTTCATGCGCTTTCCTCTTGACTATTCTTGACCGCTCAAGCATAATAGAGGCATGAGAAAGCTCGCCACAAAGCAGCGTGCATCGGTCATCCGGGCCTTGGTCGAGGGATGCTCGATACGGTCTACCTGTCGCATGACCGGCATCACCAAGCGGGCCGTGATGAAGCTCGTACCCGACCTTGGCGAAGCGTGCCGCGAGTCATCGGGCAAGGGGCTGAAGTTGCACACGCACTTTGAGCTGCTCAAGGCCGTGCCCACGCGCATCGACGTGACCGACGGCGGCGCCGGGGAACGGGCGCAGTTGAATCAGACACTGTTGGCCGATCGGGTGTATGTGATGGACCGGGGCTATGCGTCGTTCGAGCTGTTCGATGCGATCGAAGACGCCCCGGCCGATACGGGGTCGGCCGGGGCGTAAGAGTGTTCAACGATGCGAAACGGGGCGGGTCAACGTCGACGGTGGATGCCGGCGGCGAGGATGAGCCCGAGCAGGACTGTGACCGAGGCCGGCTCGGGGATCTCCACGATTTCCATCGCATCCATGTTGTCGCCGACGAACGCCTCACCGAACAGCGCCGGGCTGATGCCCAGTTCAACGCCGTAGGCATAAGTCGCAAACGCGTTGCTGAAATCGGTGAAGAACACGTCGGAGGCCGACAGGCCGATCTGCGTCAAGCTCGCCGAGCCGGGCGCCAGGGAGAACAGCGCGAAGTCGAAGCCAGGCTCCGCGCCCGGTCCGCCGTATTCCTGCCCGCCGAGTTCGCCGTTGTCGAACACGACCAGCGCATCGATCGAATCGGTGTTGCGGCCTGCCGAGTCAAGGCCCAGCTGCGTCGCGCGGGCGTATTTCTGGATCGGTCCGGTGCTGGTCGCCCCGGCGGGCACGTCGTAGATGTGCGCAGCACTCTGTCCGACCGCCGCGCCTTCATCGGGAGCGATCGCGAAATAGCAGTGGTCGGTGTAAACGCCGTTGAACGTCCCGGTGCCGCCGGACACCTGCGTGGCCCAGTCGAACGCATCAATGTTGTCGTGGCTGCCGTGTTGGGCGGCGGACACGGGGATGCCCGGGCCGGTCGTTTGTCCCACCGCGCCGGTCACGGTCAGGCCGAACTGCGATTCATCGGCGACCAGGACGTTCGTCCCGGTGGCGGCCGGGTTCGCCGAGGGCAACGCCCCGAACCAACCGTTGCCGCCAAGCATGCCGACGAAGTCGGCCGGGTTCTGGAACGTTGCCAGTCCTCCGTAGATGTCGCCAGGCTGCTGGTTGTTGGTCGCCTCGGCGAGCAGATGGGAACCGGCCGTGCCCGACGTGAGCCGATCGACGCTGAAGTGAACGCGGATGTCCTGGGTCGGCGTGGGGTGATTGACACTGAACGCATCGATCCACGAACCGTCGGGCCCGAAGAACCGTGGGCTGTTCAGGTTGGGCGAGATGATCGTGCCATCGCCGCCGGGCAACGCCACGCCCGGTGACGCCGGCACCGGCGGCGCCAGCGAGGGCGAGGGCGCCAGGCCGGTGTTGCCACTCGCCACCGTCTGGCCGAACTCATCCTCGGCGCCCAGGCCGATCGCGGGGTTCACCGGCGACGAGGCGATCGGCGCCTGCGGATTGTCATCCAGCGAGAACGACTGCGCCGCCGCCGGCGCGGCACCCATCATCCAGATCAACACGACGCCCATCCAAGCAACCGAACCCCGACCGATCGCGCGCAGTGATAGTGAATGCAGCATGGCTGTGACTCCTGAGAAAAAGGTTGGAACGAGAGAGAACGTTGAGAAAAGCGCGACGACCCGTCGCCGCGCACTACGGCTGCGAACATCGCAAACCCCCTGCTTGGTCTCTCTCGGATTCCCGCGCAACGCCGCCCCGGCGGCATCACGCGCGGCTACCGGAAATATAACCCCGAAACCTGGGGCGGGCCACTAAATTAGATACTCTTATCCGAACTTTAATCGGCGAGGGCGTGAGACAGAGAAATTGAAACCGCGCTAGTACCGCGTCATTCCATGATCTTCGGGTATAGGCGTTTAAGTTTGACGCGGGCGTCGT
>CAYYPN010000269.1:0-4330 GCA_964473545.1 uncultured Planctomycetaceae bacterium | reverse complement strand
CCTGCTGGCGCAACTGGTCATTCCGTGGATACACCGCCTGGTGGCGTTGGGGCTGGCGCTGTTCGTGTTGTTGATCGTGGTGGAACTGATTCGCCGCCGCAAGCTGCGCGAAGAGTACGCCATGCTCTGGCTGGGCACGAGCGTCATGCTGTTGGTCGTCGCGGTCTTTCCGCAGATCGCTTACTGGCTGAGCTTTAAGCTGGGTATCGGGTACCTGACGCTGATGCTGCTGGCGGTGTTCGTATTCCTGGTGATGATCCTCATGCATTACGCGACAGTCATCAGTCGCCAGTCCGAACACATCCGCCAACTCGCCCAGCAGATCGCTTTGCTCAAGGAGAGGCTGCGACAGCGGGAAGAAGACGAATCCGGGGAATCGGACTAACCACGCAACTTTCGGAACAGGCGCAACAGGCTGTAGATCGCGATGGTGCGCAGGACCAGCACGTGATGCCAGGCAATCGCCAGGCGGTAGCGTCCGCCCGCGGCAAGACGGGCCCGGTCCAACTCTTCCCTGAATTGGCTAACGAACCCCGCGCCGGACTTGCTCGTCGGATACCACCGAAAACACCCCAGGTATTCATCGATGAAACGACCCGGCCAACGCTGACCGAGGCGCAGCCAGTAGTCGTAGTCCATGCACAGGTGCAGGTCGGTGTTGAAGTCACCGACCTGTCGCCAGGCCTCGCGCCGCCAGAACACGCCCATCTGTGAAATCCAGTTCTCCGCCAGCAGTTTCGGGTAGCTCCAACGGCGCATGCGACGGTTTTTGTAACGCGTCAGCCAGCGGCGAACCTCGCGATCATCCTCGTCGATGACGCGCACCTTGCCATAGACCCACATGGTGTCGGGCTCGGCGGCGAAGACCTCGGTCACTTTCCCAAGCGCGCCCGCTTCGTAGACGTCGTCGCTGTTGAGCCAGCCCATCACTTCCCCGGCCACCAGGGCCAGGCCCTTGTTCAGCGCATCTGACTGGCCCTCGTCCGGCTCGCTGACCCAGCGGATACGATCGCCGTAGCTGCGGAGGATGTCGAGCGTGCCATCGGTCGATCCGCCGTCGACGACGATGAGTTCAAGGTTGAAGTTGCCCTGTTGTCCGAGCACGGAGTCGATGGCGCGGCCGATGAACCGGGCCTGATTGAACGCCGGCATGACAACCGATATAGTCACCATTCGCACAGGATACACGCTCATAGACACGTCGCCTATCGCCCGGCTGCTCACACCACCATGAAAGTCTGCTTCTTTTCCACCGGCAACAGTCTTCAAGGCGGCGCTGAGCGGTGCCAGATTATCATTGCCGAGCATCTACTCAAGTGCGGCCACGAGGTTCACGTCGTCCTCCAGCAGGAGTCGGAGCTGACCGATCACTACCGGCAGCTTGGGGCGCACGTACACCGGATCTACTGGCAACATCTGCGCAACCTGTCGGATCCGCTGCATGTTTTGAAGTATCTGTGGGGGCTGGGGCCGACGATCTTGCGGGTGGCGCGGCTGCTGCGCCGGGAGCATATGGAGCTGATGCACGTGAACGAGATCCTTGATTTTCAGGGGTTGATCGCGGCACGCCTGGCGAAAGTGCCGGGCGTTGTCTTCGTGCGGACGATCCTGCCGAATCGATGGTTACGTCGTGGATTGGCGGGGATGGTATTGAAGCTGGCCGATCGTGTGGTGTGCGTATCCCATGCGGTCCACCGCATGGCAATGGGCGATTCACCAAGTAAGAAAGTATGCGTGATATACGACGGGGGCCCGGACGAACGAATCTTCGATCCGGATCGCGTTGAGCCGATCCGCCAGCCCCAGGCCGACGGCGGAATCGTACTGGGCCTGGTCGCCAAGCTTGTCCCCGCCAAGGGACATTTGTGGTTTGTGGAACTGGCCGACCGCCTGCGGCGTAAAGGTTACACTGATGTGTACTACACGATCGTCGGCGGCGTTGTTGCCGGTTACGAACGATACGAAGTCCAGTTGCGCGATGAGATACAGCGACGTGGGTTAACCGAGGCGTTCTGGCTGCCGGGTAAGCAACTCGACGTCGCGCCGTACATCTCAGGCATGGATGTCGTCTGTCACCTGCCCGCGGGGGAGGATCCTTTGCCGGGCGTACCGATGGAGGCGGCGGCAATGCGCAAGCCCGTTCTGTCATTTGTCAGCGGCGGCGTGCCCGAAGAACTGACCCACCCGACCAGCGCCCGGCTGGTTCCCATTGGAGACATCGATGCGCTGGTGGAACATACGTGTGAGTTGATTGACGATGCTGCCTTGCGTCATCGCATGGGCGATTGCGCCTGTCGGGAAGTGCGCAGCAAATTCATCATGACCGATCATCTTGAACAGATCGGCGCGTTGTACGCCGGGTTAACTGGTTACGCAAAGGGCGTATTATGAATGACATGGCTGCCCGCAACCTGCCGGTCCTCATGCTGGTTTTCAATCGGCCCGACCTTGCGCGTCAGGTCCTGGCCGCGATTCGAGAGGTTAAGCCCAAGCGGCTGTTCATCGCCGCCGACGGTCCCCGGGCGGGTCATCCGCGGGATCAACAGGCATGTCAAGAGACACGGCAGATCGCCGAACGAGTCGATTGGGACTGTGATTTACGGTTGCTGTTCCGGGAAGAGAACCTTGGCTGCAAAAAAGGGGTGTCTACCGCAATCGACTGGTTCTTTGAACACGTCGAGCAGGGCATCATTCTGGAGGATGATTGTGTGCCCGACCCGAGTTTCTTTCAATTCTGTGCGGAACTGCTTTCCCGGTACCGCGATGACGATCGGGTCATGAACATCAGCGGAACTAATCTGCTTGAAAACTATCCCTGTAGTAACGCGTCTTACCTGTTTTCCATGTATGGTGGCATCTGGGGGTGGGCGACGTGGCGACGGGCGTGGGCGAAGTTTGATGTGACGATGAGTACCTGGTCCGATCCGGCATCGCGGACGCAGGTGCGCCGGGCCTTGGGAAGTTGGTTGAGATATCGACAGCGTGAGCGGATTTTCGACGCGGTATATGCCGGCCGAATCGATTCCTGGGCCTACATCTGGCATTACACGCGCCTGTTGCACGGCGGGTTGACGGTCGTGCCATATACGAACCTGGTCAGCAACATCGGGTTCGGCGGAGAAGCCACGCATACGCACAGCATCGTGAACCCGGCCAGCAACCTGCCGCGGCATCAGATGCGGTTTCCTCTGACGCATCCGGACCAGGTCTCGGTGGACCGGCGTTTCGATGCGAGGCACTTTCGAAAGGCCGTCATCTACGGGCTGTTGTGGACGCTGCTCAACGTTCCGCTCGTGATCTGGCGGCGTTTGGTTCGAAGTCGCTAGCGGGGTCGGTACCGCCAATTTCTGCAACAGTTCGGCATTGTGCGTTGGCAGGACGTATGCGGCCGGGCGCGTGGTTGAGCCGATGTAAGGCGAAGGCAATCCGATGAAGCGTTGTGCGTTATGACAAACCTCTTCCCATCGCCGATTGATCGTCGGGAAAGCGGGCGGATGCTCGCCTCCAGTACGACGTATCTGTTCCTGACGCTTGTGTGCGTCAATGTTTTGTTATTCCTGGTCAACCTCCTGCAGATCCGCCTGCATGGGCCGAGTGTTCACGGGCAGATGGTGTGGTTGGTCAGCGCTGCGCAGACGGTCGTGTCATTGAGTGACTTGGGGTTGAATGCGGCCGGTGTTCGGCTGATCGCACGTCGGCGGGTCGATGATCGGGTGGCGGTTGAGCGAATAGCCGGGAGTCTGGTCGCTTTGCGGGTGGTCGTCGGCCTGATCGGGGCTGGCGTGATGTTGCTCCTGGCGGAAACCTTCGCCGGTCGTGGCAGTGTTGAACCGGATGTGATGCGCCTGGTGGCGATCTGGATCGTCTGCGACACCGCTGTTCGCGGGTTTGCCATGGTGGTCCAGGGCGTCGAACGTATGACGGCATTGCTGGCGATGGCGCCGATCATCGAAGCGCTGAAATTAGGATGGGTGGTGGTTGCGGTTCTGCTGAAAATGGAATTGCTGGGCATCGTGATCGGTTGGGGCGGGGCCTATGCCGTGGGCGCGGTGATCAGCGGTCTGGTCGCGCGTCGCGTGGTACGTGGCCAAGGCATACGGATACGCTTGGGTGGGGTAACCATCGGGCAAATGGGGGCGCTGTTACGTGGTGCATTGCCGTACTTCCTGCCGTCAGCAGGCCTTGTCGCGCTGCCTTATCTCAGCCAATTACTGGTCGGCGGGTTCACAGCCGATCCCCAGCAGTTGAGCATCTTCCAGGTATGCTTCGCCCTGGCGATGATGATCCAGATTGTGGCGGGTCCCCTGTCGCGCGCTTTGTTGCCGCGGCT
>CAYYPN010000268.1:0-4337 GCA_964473545.1 uncultured Planctomycetaceae bacterium | reverse complement strand
CGCCGGGTCCACCTCCGCGATCAGCACACGGGAGTCACCACCCCGCAGCCGCCACGCCGGCGTCCACGCCACCGAGCCGCGGATCACCACCGGCCCACCATCGGCGACATAGCGGATCGGCGCGTCCGCCGTGCCGCTCCGCAGCGGCCTCACCCGCTCGCGGTACATCCCCGGCGCGATCCGCACCGTGTCGCCCGGCTGGGCCATCGTCGCCGCTTCCTGCACACTTGCCACACACACACCGCCACCCGGAGGGGCTGCCGCCTCGGCCGAGGACCCGATGACACAAATCACAGTCGGCTCACGCATAGAAAGGGCATCGTCCACCGTGGGTGTAGGCCTGTCAAACCCGATGACGGGGCACCGCGTCATCGGCGGTGCCCAGACGACCCTCATCGTCGGCGAGACTGACGGTGACGCGATGCTTCGGATCAACGCATGACGACGAAGGCAGTCATGGCGTCTTACGCCAGACGAGTTCGGCTTCGGCATCATCACGGGTCATTCGATAAGGCAGACGCCAGACCGACGAGCCGTCGCGGTTGGTGAAGTACAGATGCGAGGGACTGGGTTGGTTGGCGTGGCCGTCGGCCCAGAGCGCAACCAAGTCGCGGTGCGCGTCGAGGACGGGGCGGGCGTAGGTGTGATTGACGCCGCTGATCCCGGTGTAGCGGTGTGACGTGGCCCAAGTCGCACCGCGGTCGTGGCTGATGAGCATCCGCATCTCCCCGCCGGTCTGTCCCGGCTGTGGGCCGGGGCCCAGCGGCGCGACAAAGCGCCATGTTTCGTCTTGGGACCCAGCTTCGGCCGATTCAATCAGCAGCGTGCCGTGGTCGTAGTTATGGTCCGTGGAGGCGATGTCGCGGATGATCCAATGGTTCCCATCCCATCGCGCGGCATGAAACATTCTCCCCGCACCACCCATGCCCGGGCGGTAGTCGCGGCTGGTCAGGTAAACGATGACCGGTTGGCCGGCGGTGTCGTAGCGAAGCTCTTTGAGATAGACCAATTTGCCTTCGGCCAGATAGTCGTAGACCAGCGCGGGGGCGAGTTGGGCGCGGGTGGACGGTGTGGCGTCGATAGGTTGGCCGGTGATGGTCGTCCAAGGCTGATCCAGACCCGTGCGGCTAAGGAAGTAGAGATTCGTCCGCGAGTCGAGGCCGGTCTTGTCCGACTGACCGACTTTCTGGTTGGGATGAAAGTTAAGAGCGACCCCGACACTTGAGCCATCTGGGGTGCGCCAGGACACGCCATAATGCCCCTGTTCGACGTCCGCGAGTGTTTGTCGTGGGGTCCATCGGAACCCGCCGGGGGCTTGCGCATCAGCCCGGCCGCTGAGCCAGGCCAGCGTCCGCTCGCTCCACGAGTGGTACTTCACATGCAGCATCACAAGGCCCTGGCCCTTGATCCACCAGGGGTTGGCGTAGGAGAAGTTGGTTCCCCCGCTGCCGCGGTCTTCCTCGGTCAGCGGGATGTCTCCGACGATGCGCTCGAAGCGATCGATGGCGTAAGGCTCAACGGAGCGGTAGATGAACGATGCCGCGCCGCTTTGGCCGTGCCGACTGGTGAGCGTTGCGGGGCCGTGCGTGTTGATGACGACGTAAAGGTGTCCTTGATCGTCGAGGGTCAGTGTCGGGTTTTCATGCGTGTCGGTGCGTTGCCATGCTTCGCGGCGGTCGATGAGGATGCGTGGCCGACTAAGCCGCTGGGTCGCATGGTCGAACATCCCGATGTGCAATTGCAATGTGTTTTTGGCGGGATCTTGCTGGACATCGCCCGCCGCGGCTCCGAAAACGAAGAAGGTCTTATTCGCCTCCGGCCGGTGGATGGCGATGGGGCTGTGCTGCTGGGGATAGGTCCCCAGCCCGCCGGAATACTTGTATTTGTGGCCCGGCAGATTGTCCTGCACCTGCCCGTGCCAGATGCCGCGGTAGCCGTCAGCGACCGGCAGGGCGAGGATGGGATCGACATGCTCCGCAGCGTTCTCCGCGAAGGTCGGTTGGTTGTGGGTGGCTGTGATCATCAGGACCGCAAGTCAGAGCAGGTGGCTCAGGTGGCTATAGACCATCAAGTTCTTCATGATACGAAATCTGCTGGAAAGTTGTCGGGGCGGTGGTGTGCGCTTCGGACCTGCACGCCTGGCGCGTGCTCGAGGCCTGCCGCCACACGGGTCTGCGCGTGCCCGACGATGTCGCGGTACTCGGGTCCAACCGCAATCCTGCCATCGCCGAATTGTGCCAGCCGACGCTGTCGTCGGTCGTTTACGATGTGGAGCGTGTGGGTTACGAGGCGGCCGCGCTGCTGGGGCGCTTGATGGCGGGGCACGCCGGCCCGACCCACCCGATCCATATCCCCCCGCTGGGCATCGTAGCCGCCGAGTCCACCGCCGTCCGTGCCGCGAGCGACCCGCTGGTCGATCAGGCGCTGGCGTTTATCCAGACACATCGGGAAGAGGGCATCGGTGCGGCAGAACTGAGCGACGCGATGCCCGCGTCGGTCCGCACACTCGAGCGACGATTCAACAGAACGCTCGGCCGCAGCCCGGCGGCGGAAATCCGGCGGGCGAGCATCGAACGTGCCAAGAATCTGCTGCTGACCACACGCGACCCCATCGCCGTCATCGCAGCGGCATGCGGGTACCAGCGGTGTGCGTTGGCGCCCGATCGGCACCGTGCCGCAGGATTGCAAGCATACCTATTCAATGCAAGCGTCACCGGGTACTGATTCAGTATCCTGGAGGCTGACTGTCAGCCCAAGCGATTCGTAAGTCACTTCGTGGGGCAGGCAATCCTGTGCCACGGCCGCCGCTGCGCAACGGCCGGCCGCTTCACCCATCGCCACGGCGTTGCCCGTGACGCGGTAACTTGCATGCGCGATGAAATCGCCGCTGATGCATCGCCCGGCCATCAGGAGCCCGTCCACGTCCGCGGCGATGAGCGAGCGCAGCGGCACGCCGTAGGGTCTGGCCCGGACGCCCTCGTTGCCATACCCCTTGCCCTTGTCCGGGTCGAGGGCATGGACATCCACCGGAAAGTTCACCCGGCACACCACGTCCGTTGGCTGGTGGCCGGCCACCAGGTCGTCACGCGTTAATCGGTATCGGCCAAGGATCCGCCGTCCTTCGCGCACGCCGATCTGCTCGGAGGTGGCGACGATCTGGAGGTTTGACCAGGGCTCGCCCTGGGAGCGCAGCGCCTCGGTGACGTGATGCAGCTCCTCGCGGGCCCGGATCGTCGCGGCTGTCAGATCGTCCGCGTTGATCCCAGAGACCCTATATTCGTGATTGACCATTACGGCGAAGAGGTTGCGCGCGACCCGGAACATGGCGGGCTGGGCGTAAGATGGATCATGTCCGCCACGCCGAATCGCTTCCAGCAGCCTCGCGTGCGGTTTGGCCCCGCTGCCCCGGCCGTAGATGAAGGGCTCGACCGCTCGCTCGTCCACGCCCCCCCACAGGCACCATAAGGTCATCGGCTGCATCTGACCGGTTTCGGGGTGCCCGAGCTCAAACCCGCAACCGCTTCGCGCGGCAAGGTCGCCGTCACCGGTGGCATCGATGAACACCCGGGCTCGCCAGGCCTCCCGTCCCGATTTGGATTCAGTGATCACCGTCTCGAGCCGGTTCGCCTGATCCCGATACCCGGCCACGACACGCGTGTGCAACCGTACGTCCACGCCTGCCTCGGCACACATCGTTTCGAGCAGCAGCTTCATGATTTCCGGGTTGAAGCCGACCCCGCCCCAGGGAATTTCGGTCTGGCGATCGCTGATCGCCCCGAGATCGAACAACCGCCGCATCAGCTCGCGCATGAAGCCGTGCTTGCCCTGGCCGTCGAGAATCCAGCCCAGCAGCCCCGCCGTCCAGACGCCGCCGAGACAACCGTGGACCTCGATCAATCGTGTGTTTGCTCCCGTCCGCGCCGCCGCAATCGCCGCCGCCACCCCCGCCGGCCCGCCACCACAGACGATCACGTCGTGCTCGCTGACCACGTCCACCCGCTTCGCCGGCTCGTTGACTGGATTCATGGCTCGGGACCTTTCCTGCAAGACGCGCACCCCATCCCTGGTGGGGCGCCAGTCACTGATCGATGCCATGCGCCAGACGACCGCGGCCGCAGCGGGTCAAGGGAAGCCGCTGAGTGTGAAGCGCCTGGTGTTTGCCCACTTTTCATCAGGAAAGTGCTTTCCATGTCAACGTCAACGGCCCCGACTCGCAATTCTACCATCGATTCGCGCGCCTGTACGTGGCGTTCGAGCCAGTGGAAGCCGGCCTTCGTCACGGACCTGGACGCTAACCGGTGCAGCGGGTTCCTGACAACAATCGCGTTCGCTTGGGA
>CAYYPN010000267.1:0-4371 GCA_964473545.1 uncultured Planctomycetaceae bacterium | reverse complement strand
AGCACCGGCACGTTCAACATCTCCACGACCGCGGCGCTGATCGCCGCCGGGGCCGGCGCCTATGTCGCCAAGCACGGCAACCGCTCGGTCACCAGCAACTCCGGCTCCAGCCAGGTGCTCGAACACCTCGGCGTCAAGCTCGACGTCGACGACGCCACACTCGCCCGCAGCCTCGCCGAAGCGCGGTTGTGCTTCTGCTTCGCCCCGGCGCATCACCCGGCGATGAAACATGCCGTCGGCCCCCGGAAAGAGCTTGGCTTCCGCACCATCTTCAACGTGCTCGGACCGCTGACCAATCCCGCCGGCGCCAAACGTCAGGTCATCGGCGTGTTCGACGATCGCCTGACCGAAACCCTCGCCCAGGTGCTCGAACGGCTCGGCGCGGTTCATGCCATGGTCGTGCACGGCAAGACCCTCGCCGCGCCCGATACCACCGAAGGCGGCCTCGGGCTTGACGAAATCACCACCACCGGCCCCACGCGGATCACCGTGCTCAAGGACGGACACATCGAAACCTCGCAGATGCACCCGGGTGACCTCGGGCTGGAACCGGCCAGCGTCGAAGAGCTTCGCATCAACAGCGTCGAAGCCTCCGCTAGGGTCGTGCAGGCGGTGGTCGACGGCATGAAGGGCCCGGCCCGCGACATCGCCGCGCTCAACGCCGCCGCCGCGCTGGTCGTCGCCGACCTCGCGGCCGATCTCAAGCAGGGCCTCGCCCTGGCGTACGAGTCGATCGACATCGGCGCCGCAAGACGCTGCCTCGAAAAACTCGTCGAAATCACGAATCAGAAGTAAAACGCCGTCATAACCCCCAAGCCCCGTCATGGCCCGAAGGGCCTTGGCGGGGATCGATCGGCATCGCGCCGATCACCTCCCCATCCGCCGCGCCGCTTCGACCACCTCGTCCCCGCTGAGCCGCTGCTGGTAATCCGGGTCCCAGTGCGCGTACCGCACCACGCCCTCGGCGTCGATCAGGTACACCGCCGGCACGGGCAGGATGTGATGGTCTTGCCCCGACGCCTTTTCCAGGCTGATGCCGTATTCGTCGTACTTGCTCAGCGTCGCATCGTCGACCTTGAACGCCAGCCCGAACGCCTTGGCCAGCGCCGCGTCGGCGTCCGACAGCAACGTGTAGCTCAGTTCCTGCTTGTCGAGGGTTCGGCGTAGCTGCGACGACCGGTCCGGGCTGACCGCGACGACCTGGAACCCCATCCCGCGCAGTTCATCCTCGACCTTCGCCAGATCCGACAGGTGACGGTTGCAGTACGGGCACCAGCCCCCGCGGTAGAACACCAGCACGGTCGGTTGCTGGCGATAGACCTCGGCCATCTCGACCACGCCCCCGGCCACCGACTCCATCCGCGCCGTCGGCGCCGCCTCGCCCACATCGATCGGCTCGACCGCCTGCGCGCTGGGCGCCACTTGCATGGTCATCGACTTTTCACTCTGGCAACCGGCCGCCACGAGCATCAACAGTCCAATCGTCAGGTAACGCATTCGGGTGTCTCCTTGGTGCCGACGAATGATAGGCAACCGGGCGAGCCTGCAACCAAAGTCTCGCGTAAGTCCGTGAAAGGACGAGGATCAAAGCGTACGTCTTCGGATCAATTCCGGACATTCCGTCATATCGCTCCGGCTTTCACCCCGTCAAGATAGTCATTCGTAGCGCATGGCAGCGTGCACCTTCGTATGGGGGTCGCACCATTGTGTTTTCGACCCGGGATCAGGCGGAGAGGGTTGTGCCGTGCGCTGAGTTTTTGTTCGCGAGCCGCGCCCCGCGCCCCAACCTCGGAGATGAAAGATGATTTCGGGAACTCGCCTGCTGACTGTCGCCTGTGCCGCTCTGACCGTTGTTTGCGCCGTCACGAACGCCCGCGCCGTTGAACCGCCGTTCAGCGAGTCCTTCGAATCCGCCGACGCGCTCGATTCCTGGTGGATTGAAGGTGATGCAGACCGTTCGACCGACTTCGCCCGCACCGGGTCCTGCTCCCTTTACGTCCCGACCGGCCAGATCGCCCAGCGCTCGCGCATCTTCGCCACCGAGCACGCGCCGAACAATCTCACCCGCGTCGAGTTCTGGACCCGGGGCAGTGCCGGCCGGTTCGTCGGGTACCACTTCGACGCCGCCGGCGACTGGACCCACCACCTCACCTACATCCGCACGCCCGTTCAACCCAACGCCTTGCTGATCCGCGACATGGGCGCCGGACTCTACGTCGATGACCTGAGCACCCACCACGCCACCTACGCCGAGTACCGCGACCATGTCGAAACCCATGTCGACGCGTGGGGACCGGCCATCGAACTCAACACCGTGTCCCATACGTACGACCGCCTCACCCGCACCCGAGCCGCGCTCGACCAGGGCGATCCCTGGCACATCCTCATGCTCGGCGACAGCATCCAGAACGACACCAACCGCAGCCATTGGGACGCCCTGCTCCGCGATCGCTTCGACAACGCCGATGTCAACGTCACCAAGTCCGTCCGCGGTTCGACCGGCATGAACTGGTACGCCGCCGAGACAGACGATGACGGCCACGCCGTCGATCGCATCCCCGAATGGGTCACCAACCACGACCCCGACCTGGTCATGCTCGGCGGCATCAGCCACCAGCAGGACGCCGAAGCCTATCGCACCGTCATTCACAAGGTCCGCCAGATCAAGCCCGACGCTGAGTTTCTCATCATGACCGGCTTGTGCGGCCGCGACAACCTGCACACCGACCCCTGGAATTTCGACCCCGATCCGAACACCGACGCGTTCCGCCACGCGCTGATGCAGATCGCCGCTGAAGAACAGGTCGGCTTCCTCGATGCCCGCGCCGCGTGGAACCAGTACATCGCCGACGCCGAGCAGCCGCTCGACTTCTTCAAGCGTGACGACGTGCACATGAACAACAACGGCGAACTCGTCGCCGCGGCCATCATGGACGCCTACTTCGCACAATCCATCCCCGAACCGACGGCGCTCGCCGTGCTCGGCGGTGCGTGCATCTGGATTCTCGGTCACCGGCGCAACCGAAGACCTGCCCGGTGAAACGGGCGATGTGGCTATCGGCCGCATCGACGCGCCCGCCGATTGACCGCGTCACATAAGTTTAAACGACCGGCGCTGGCAGCGCTGCGCGCGCAAACCTGTCGTTGCCCCGTGTAAAGGCATTTTAAGTGGTGCGCAAGGGCGCGCCGATGCGCTCGAATGGTCTCAAACCGCCGCAAGGACCTCGCTCGCGACGTTGCTGGGGACCGGGCGGTAGTCGCACGGCTCCATCGCGTAGTTGGCGCGGCCCTGGCTCATGCCACGCAGGCTCGTCGAGTAGCCGAACATCTCGCTCAGCGGGGCCTCGGCGGTGATCACGATCGTGTTCCCCCGCTTTTCCTGGTCGACGATCATGCCGCGGCGGCTGTTGATGTCGCCCGAGACGTTGCCGAGAAATTCCTCGGGCGTGGTCACGACGACCTTCATGATCGGCTCGAGAAGGACCGGCTTGGCTTTCTGGCAGGCCTCCTTGAACGCCATGGAACCGCAGGTTTCGAACGCGGCCTGCGAACTGTCGACCTCGTGGTACGAACCGTCGATCAGGCTGACCTTCACGCCGACTGTCGGGTAACCGGCCAGCACACCGCTGGATGCGGCGGCCCGGCAACCGGCCTCGACGCTGGGGATGTACTCGCGGGGAATGGCGCCGCCGCTGATCTTGTTCTCGAAGGCAAACTCGTCCTTGAAATTGAGTTCGGCTTCCTCGGCCTGCTCGGCGGTGAACGGCTGGATGGTGATGTTGACGTCGGCGAACTGGCCGCGCCCGCCGGTCTGCTTCTTGTAAACGTGCTTGACGTCGCTGGTGCCCTGGATGGACTCGCGGTACGCCACGCGAGGCCGCCCCACGTGCACCGGAATCTTCAGGTCACGCTGCAGCTTCGTCGTGATGATTTCCAGGTGAAGCTCACCCATGCCGGCCATGACCGTCTCGCCGGTCTGGTCGTCGTAATGGAAGTAGAAGCTCGGGTCCTCGCGGCTGATCGTGGCCAGGGCGTTGGCCAGCTTGTCGCGGTCGGCCTGGCTGGCCGGCTCGATCGACATGCTGATGACCGGATCGGGAAACTCCATCCGCTCCAGCACGATCGGATCGTCCGAATCGCAGAGCGTGTCGCCGGTCGTCGAGTTTTTCAACCCGATCAGGGCGACGATATCCCCGGAGGTGGCCGCGTCCTTGGCGATGCGTTCCTTGGCGTGCATCTCGTAGATGCGGCTGATGACTTCCTTCTTGCCGGTGTTGGTGTTCAGCACGCGCATGCCTTTTTTGAGCGTGCCGGAGTAGACGCGGGTGTAGGTCAGGTCACCGTGGGCGTCGCTGACGACCTTGAAGACCA
>CAYYPN010000266.1:0-4411 GCA_964473545.1 uncultured Planctomycetaceae bacterium | reverse complement strand
TGAACGGCTTGGCGCTGAAGGAGGTGCTGGAGAACATGGGCCAGCCGGCGCGGGTGCTCAGCGCGATCAACCTGACGGCGGTGGCCGAGCCGTTTATCATCGGCCGGGCGATCCGCCACCTGGAGAAGGGCCGGGTGGTCATTTTCGTCGCGGGCACGGGCAATCCGTTTTTCACCACCGACACCGCCGCCGCCCTCCGCGCCACCGAGATCGGCGCCGATGCACTGCTCAAAGCCACCAAGGTCGACGGCGTCTACGACAAGGACCCGGCCAAACACGACGACGCCCAGCGTTACGACCGCCTCAGCTACCGCGACGCGATCACGCAGAGCCTGAAAATCATGGACATGACCGCCTTCAGCATGTGCATGGAAAACCATATCCCCATCGTCGTGTTCAACATGAAAACACCCGGCCACATCGCCGAAGTCATCGCCGGCCAGAACCACGGCACCCTCGTCGACGGCGACGCGTAGAAAGCAGGGAGAGGATCACGCCGGGGCAGAGCGAAGCGACGCCCCGGGTCGAATGACAAAACGGCGGCCTGACGCCGATGAGGGCGGACATTTACCTAACGCTCGTGCATACGCAAGGATAGGTTCGATTGCCGCCTTTCCGGGGGAAGGGCAAACGGACACCCGAATCGCGCGCCAAAGTGTCGCGGTAAAAAGAAGCCGGACCTGGGCGCAGCGAAGGTCCGGCTTGGTAGCCGCACTAACCGGAAACCGGGAACGACAAGCGCCCCTCCGCTTGCGAGGGGTGGCGATTTCTGGTTTTCTAGTGGCTTGGTTGGTGCTGTTTCACACGTCACGGAGGCATGACATGGACATTGACGACATTCTGCTCGAGTGCGAGGAGCAGATGGACAAGGCGGTCGATTACCTGCGCGGGGAGCTGCGCGGGGTGCGGACCGGCCGGGCCAGCCCCGCCCTCGTGGAGTACGTCAAGGTTGACTACTATGGCTCGCAGACGGACTTACGCCAACTGGCCCAGGTCTCCGTGCCCGAGCCGACGCAACTGCTGATCAAGCCGCACGATCCGTCGAGCGCCGGTGAGATCTGCAAGGCGATCCAGTCCGCGGGGCTGGGCTTGAACCCGGTGACCGAGGGCAAGGCGGTGCGGGTGTCGATTCCCCCGCTGAGCACGGAGCGGCGGCGCGACCTGGCCTCGACCGTCCACAAGATGGGCGAGCAGCAGAAGGTCGCCGTCCGCAACGCCCGCCGCGACGCCAACAAGCACATCGACCTACTGGCCAAGGATAAGGATCAGCACATTCCCGAAGATGCGGCCAAGGCCGCCAAGGACGATGTGCAGGAATCGACCAAGAAACACGAAGAACAGATTGACGAGTTGATCAAGGCCAAGGAAGCCGAGATCATGGAAATCTAACCCCGCCCCCGGCCCCCCGGAACTGCCCCCGGAAGGGGGGCGCCTGACGTGGAGGGGGCGAACCGACTTGACGTGCCGGCCGGCAACCGTCCCGCTACTGACCCGATGTCGCCATGAATATGTTCCACCTGTTTCGCGTTGCGTCAATCGTCGTGCTGTCGGCGATGGTCGCGGGTCTGTCCGCATGCCAGCAGGAAACGAAGGAGGCCCAGCCGCCGGCGCCGCCGAGCCCGACTTACACCGGGCCGGAGTTCCTGCATACGACCATCGCCTCGGTGACGATGGTGATCGGCTACCAGCCGCAACTGGTCTCGGGTTACGGGCTGGTGGTGGGACTGGATGGCACGGGTTCGCCCGATTGTCCGCCTCAGCTTCGGCAGTGGCTGCTCAACGAGATGTCGCGCAAGGGCATCGGCCGCGGATCGGCCGGCGCGCCGCCGATCAGCCCCACGC
Source organism: uncultured Planctomycetaceae bacterium (assembly GCA_964473545.1). GTDB lineage: Bacteria > Planctomycetota > Phycisphaerae > Phycisphaerales > Zrk34 > CAYWKS01. Next base: position 2,569 of record CAYYPN010000266.1, on the reverse strand, counting down.
AGATGCTGGCGTCGGATCGCACGGCGGTCGTGCTGGTCGAGGGGGTGATCCCGCCGGGCGCGGTGGGCGGCACGTCCTTCGACGTCCAGGTCAGCGCCCTGCCGCAGACGCAGACGACCAGTCTCCAAGGCGGCCGGCTTTACACGACCGACCTGCGGGTCGGCGGCAAGTACATCGGTCGGTCGGCCAGCCGCCCGCTGGCCGAGGGGCGCGGCGACCTGTTCATCAACCCGTTCGTCTCCGACTCCGGCGGGCGGGGCGATCCCGAGCCGCGACCGACCGACCCGCACGTGGGCCGGGTCATCGGCGGCGGCATGGTGCTGGATGACGCCACGCTCGCCCTGCAGCTCAACCAGCCGTCGTTCACGCGGAGTCGCCAGATCGCCGACCGCATCAATGGCCGCTTCCCCCCCATGCCCGGCGACAACGCTCCGCTGGCCGTGGCCAAGAACGATCAGCTCATCCAGCTCAACGTGCTCAAGCGGTTCCGCGCCGATCCGCGCCACATGCTCGAACTGATCAACGGGCTTTACCTCAATCCAACCGATCGGTTCAACCGCCAGCGCGCAGCCGAGTTGATCGACACCCTGGCCGAGCCGGGCAACCAGCAGCATGCCACGCAGATCGCGCTGGTCTGGGAAGGCATGGGCAAGCAGGTGCTGCCGATCCTGCAGGATGCGTATCGGCATGAGAACATCATGGTCCGCCTGACGGCGCTGGAGGCCGGGGCGCGGCTGGGCGACATCCGTGCCGAGGAACCGCTGACCGAAATCGCCCTGGGCCGGACCGCCGGCGCCTCGGATCGGGGGACCGCGCTGCTGGGGCAACTGCTGTCGCAACATCCGAACAACTTCCGCATCGCCGTCACGCTCCGCAACCTCCTCGATGACGATGACGCGCTGGTTCGCCTCGCGGCGTACGACGGGTTGGAACGCATCGACGACCCGGCGATCATCCGCCGCAGCTTCGACGATCGCTTCGACATGTCGCTGGTCAACGCGAGCAAGCCGATGATCTACATCACCCGCTCGCTCAGGCCGCGCATCGTGATCTTCAACCAGATGCTCGCGTTCGAGCAGCCGATGCTGTTCACGCACGACGACAATCAACTGATGGTCAACTATGAACAGGGCGCCGATCAGGCGTCGGTGTACTATCGGCCGAACGGGCAGACCCGCGGGACCACGCGGCCGATCGCCCCGGCGGTGGCCAACCTCGTCGTCCTGCTGGGCCGCCGCCCCACCGCCTCCGACCCGTCGCCGGGGTACAACATGACCTACAGCCAGATCGTGCGCATCCTCCATCGCATGACCCGCGAAAGCCACGTCGACGCACCGATGGTCCTGGAGCCCAGCAACCTCGTCCAACGCATCAGCCGCTATCGACTCGATGAACTGGCGACCGAACGCCCGGAAACCGGCGACGCCAACCGCCCGAGCCAACCGGAGAGCGAGTAGCGCACACTCGACGCCTACGAAGCGACGCGACTTGTCACGTTGCCCAACATGCGGGGCAGGCCGGATTGGACCTCACCAACGCAATCATCACCCAGCATGCGACATCGCAGATGGCCAAGCGAGGCTTGGCGGAAGCGGAAGTGCGGCATGCCCTAGCCGAACCTGACGAGTCATACCAGGTCCGTGAGGGTCGCATCGTGGTGCATCGGATGGGCAACAAAGGCTTGCTGCGCATCTTTGTGGATATTGACCGCAACCCGCCGGAAGTGGTCACGGCCTACCGGACGACTAGAATAGGCAGATACAGGAGCAGGCCATGAAAGCCGTCTACGATCCGCATACTGATACGCTGACCCTGGAACTCAAAGCCGGGCCGGTGGCCGAGAGTGACGAGGACAAGCCCGGCGTTATCCTCGACTACGACGCAGAAGGGAACCTGGTGGGCGTGGAGATTCTGGACGCTTCGGTCCGCGTGCACGATGCTGCCAGCATGGACTTCCGCGTCGCGGGGTGACGCAGGATACAACGTGACGTCACATCTTGAAATATTGAACAGCCTACGCAAAGACTATGCATATCGACATGGTGTTTGAAGAGATCGGAAAGCTCTGTACTGCGCTCTGCAAACCGCTAGGAGAGCATCACTTCGATCGCGTGGAAGGTCGATCCGACGCCAAGGGATTCCTGGAAATCCTGAATCGTTTGGTCTTGACTCAACGGATCGCAGACAAGTCGGACTGCGGTGAGGCCATCTGCTTGGAGGTCGACCGAGTGTTGGCCGAGCAGTGAACGACCCGCGGATTGGCCAAAAATCAACCTTGCGCATTGTCAACGGACGGTTAAGTGGTGATAATGACCCCAACTGGCCGATTCAGGTTGTTGGCCGGGTCCGCGGCGCAGCATGGACGGCGCCGACACATGCGACAGGAGGTCGATTCAAGCCTCATGCGTCTATCCCGCATTACCCTTAACGGCTTCAAGAGCTTCGCCGACAAGACCGAGATCGACTTCGCGTCGCCCCTCGTCGGGATTGTCGGTCCCAACGGCTGCGGCAAATCCAACGTCGTCGACGCCATCCGATGGGTCCTCGGCGAACAGAGTGCTAAGCAACT
>CAYYPN010000265.1:0-4442 GCA_964473545.1 uncultured Planctomycetaceae bacterium | reverse complement strand
GGGCCGGTCGAACGACCGGTTGAGCGGGGGGGGGCGGTTCGGGGGTCGATTCCGTGGGCGGGGGCGACGCATCCGGCGGCGTCGGCGTGCCGATCGGGCCCGAGGCCGCAGCGATCTCGACCGGCACGCGCGGCTCGGTCGGTGTCGGCTCGCTCGCCGACTTCCACACCTGCGCCCGGTCCAGCCAACCGCGGTACTCGGTGAACTGCGGGTAGTAATACGTCTGCTGCCCGGCGAAGGGGGCGGCTTGCGCATCAATCCACGCGCGCCACGCCTTGGGCTCTTCGCCCCGGTCGACGCCGGTCAGCGTGGTCAACGCCGTGCGGGCTTCCCGCGCGACGGTGAAGTTGTTGTCGTTCAACGCCACGACCAGCGCATCGAGGACGTTGGGCTGGGGGTACTGGCCCAGCGCGTTGGCGGCGGCGGCGCGGACGTCGGCGTCGGCGTCATCGTTGACCGCGCGCACCAGCGGATTGATCGCCTCGGCGTCGTGCATCTTCTGTAACGCCTTGGCCGCCTCCCACCGCACGATCTTGGTCCGATCCTGTTCCAGGGCGGCGATGATGACCGGCACGTCGCGGATCCCGCCGTGGCGACCGAGCGCGGCGATGGCCGCGGCGCGCACCGTCGGGTCCGGGTCGTCGACCAGCAGGCGATAGACGCGCACGTAAGGCGGCTCGCCGCCGAAGCTGGCGTTGGACAGCAGCACGACGCTGCGCCGGCGCTTGTCGGCGTCGGCCATGTCGAACGCATCGCGCGCCGCCTGGGTGGGCGTGGGGGTAGCGTCCCGGCCGATGGCCTCGGCCAGCGCCTGGCCCGGGCTCTGGCCACCGCAGCCGGTCATTCCCAACGCCAGGACGAGCAGGGCGATCGCACCGCACAACCCCGGGCCGATCGTGGAACGGTTATTCATACATGCTTCTCCATCGAGGCGTGAGCGAAGCGGTCCGTGGCACAGCGAACATTGTAAGCCGACGCTGGGTGCAATGCATGCGGGGTTAAGAACGGAGTGTGCAGAAACGCGGAGACACGGAATTGCTTTTCTGCTTTCCTGGTTTTCACTGTTTTACCCTCCGTGTCTCTGTGCCTCGGCGCCCTCCGTGATTGGCGTCCCTGTTCACCGTCCGAATCCTCGCGTATGCTTCGGGCATGGCGTCGATGGTTTATCTCAACGGCCGGTACCTGCCCGATGACCAGGCGGTGGTTCATCCGCTGGATCGCGGGTTTGTCTTTGCCGACGGCGTGTACGAGGTGGTGCGTTATTACGCCGGGCGACCGCTGGCGATGGCCGAGCATCTGCGGCGTCTGGCCGAGAGCCTGGCGGCGGTGCGGATCGAGTTGCCGGATGATACCGAGCCGTTCGAGCGCATCAGCCAACGACTCGTTGAAGCCAACGAATGCCCGGACTGTTACGTGTACTGGCAGGTGACGCGGGGGGTGGCCGAGCGCGATCATGCGTTTCCCAACCCGCCGGTGCGGCCGACGGTGTTCGCCTGCGTCAAGCCGCTCGGGCCGCTGTGCGATGTGGACCAGGTCAAGCCGATGACGGCGATCACGCATCCGGACATTCGCTGGACGCGGTGCGCGATCAAGTCGCTGGCGCTGTTGCCCAACGTGCTGGCTCGGCAGGCGGCGGCGGACGCGGGGGCGGATGAAGCGATTCTCGTGCGCGAGCCGTTCGAAGGGGGGCGGGCGTGCGTCACCGAGGCGACCGCCCGCTCGGTACTCGCGGTGTTCAAGGGCGAGCTGCACACGCACCCGCTCGACGGGTCGATCCTCGGATCGATCACCCGCAGGATCGTGCTGCAACTGGCCGGCGAGATGAACGTGCCGGTCGTGGAGCAGGCGTTCGATGTCGAGCGGATGATGCAGGCGGATGAGTTGATGCTGGTCGGCACGACGACGGAGATCCGCCCGGTCGTCCAGGTTGACGGCAAGCCGGTCGGCGCCGGTGACCGGCCGATCACGCGGCGGCTGACCGAGGCGCTGCACGCTCACATTCGCCAGGCGTGCGGGTTGTAAAAAGCTGAACAAAAAAAGCCGGACGGCAGCAATCGTAGCCGGCTTGATTACTGGATCGTCGCAGCCTCGGGTTCAAACTTGATCCGCCGTCCGGGGATGTCGTGTTCGTCCAGATAACTGCTCAGCATGGCGACGTAGCTGCTGGTGACCAGCGGGCGATCGGTCATGTTCAGCTTGTCGCGGGCAGCCTGGATCGCTTCGTTGCTCGGGCCTTCGATCTCGACAAACGATCCGATGTATGGCACGGCGTCCAGTTCGACCGTGCAACCATCCAGCCGATACCGCGTGCGGCGTTTCTCGAACCGGATCATCTCGCGATAGCCCAGCTCGGCGAGCATGGCCAGGGCGGCGTCGGCATTGTCGACGGTGAACTCGATTTCGCCGCGGCGTTTGAGTTCGGACTGCGAACGCGGGCCTTTGTAAGTGACGACGGCCTGCGGCGGCTGGTCGCCGATCTCGATACGGCGCACGCGCAGACCGCGGTCGCCGGCTTTCAGGCCGTGCGCCTGCGTGTCCACGAACACGTTCTCCTCAAGCATCCGGGCCACAGGCTCGGCGCCCAACTCGTCCAGGCGAGCCGCCACGGCAGCCAGATCCGCCACCCGCATCTTCGCTTCGATTTCAATCTTCACGGCCCAAAACTCCAGCCCCGACCCCCGGAGATCCCCGGAACAGACCTCCGAAACAAATCCCCGGAAGGGACGCGAAAGGGTAGAAGCCATGGCGAGTCTGTTCAACCCGGACGGCGGCCGCCGTGACGCCGCGCCTGCCCAACATCACATAATCTATCTTATAGGACCCTGGATCCGGGTTCGGGTTTCACAGGATCGACATTCACGGGTACAATTCGGTTCAATGCCATTGCCACCGCCGACAACCGGACGAGCCGACGAGCCGCAGATCGTGCAACCGCTGTGTGCGATTTTCAGGCGGTTCCTCAAGAAACGCGGGCTGAAGTTCACCACCGAGCGAGCCCTGATCCTCGATGCCGTGCTCAGCAAGGACGCGGTGTTCGAGGTCGATCAACTGCTTTACGAGATGCACCAGGAAGGCCAGAACGTCTCCAAGGCGACGATCTACCGCACGATCAAGCACCTCGTTGAAGCGGGCATCATTCAGGAAGTCCTGCTCGACAGCCGGCAGGCTCACTACCAGCTCGTCTACGGCCGGCGGCATACCGACCACATCGTCAACGTCGACACCGACGAGATGGTCGAGTTTCATTCCGAGGAGCTGACCGCCCTTCGCGACAAAATCTGTCGCGAACACGGCCTCGAACCCGTCGGCCACCGCCTGCTCATCTACGGCACCCGCAAGGCGGAGTGACCCGACCTTTAAATCCTGATGTGTCGCTATTGCGGGTCGAAACTCGACAGGTCGTCGTTTTCCCAGTCGAACGCTCGGCTTACGCGGTAACGTCCATCCACCCAGCGGCCCAGGTCGATCGTGCGGCAACGCGGCGAACAGAACGGAAACGTGTCGCGGCCCGCGGGGACCGGGCTGTGGCAGATCGGACATTGCGTGGCGGGTTGGGGCGCGGTTTCGGCCAGGGGCGCCAGACGCTGCGCAACGGCGCCCATGCGCTCGGCCCATGCGCCGCGCGCCGTCAATCTCAGCTCGCGCTCGTGTTCCCCGCCGTGGCCCAGTCGCACGTCCAGCCGATCGTCGGGCAGGTCCTCGGCCACGCGGTCGGCCCACTCGATCACGCTGATCGCCTCGTCCGCCAGCGCCGCGCTCCAGCCGGTCGATTCCAGATCCGCCAGGCTCTCCATGCGGTAAGCGTCGATGTGCAGGACGGGCAACGTGGCGGCGTATTCCTGCATGAGCACGAACGTCGGGCTGCAGACGGCCCGCTCGTCGATGCCGAGTGCGCCGACGAGCCCGCGCACGAGTTGGGTCTTGCCCGCGCCCAGTTCGCCGATCAGGCCGATCACATCGCCGGGTTGCACGACCGAAGCGATCGCGCGCCCCACCGCCATCGTCTCGGCGATGCTGTGGGTCGTCAGCGTGATGGGCGGCGTGTCATTCATCGACTGGGTCCATGCTCCCAACTGCGCGGCTCGATCGCACGGCGCATGTCACCGTCAACCAGCATCAGCATCGACTGGGCCTTGCGTGGATCCATGATGCGGCCGATGCACGTCACAAGCACGTCGCCGAGTTGCGTCGGCACGTCCTTTCCGGGGTCCACCGTGAAGCATAGCTCGTAGTCTTCGCCGTCGGCCAGGGCGTTGTCGAGCGTCGCGCCGTCACGTAGCGGCACGGAATGGGCATCGATTTCCGCGGCCACGCCGGACATGCGGCAGATATGGCCCAGGTCCCCCGCCAGTCCGTCCGACAGGTCGATCATGCTGTGCAGGTCGGGGCCCAGGGTGCGGGCCAGTTCCATCGCCTCGCGGACGCGCGGCTCGGCGGACAGA
>CAYYPN010000264.1:0-4471 GCA_964473545.1 uncultured Planctomycetaceae bacterium | reverse complement strand
AATCGGGCACGTCGCTCAGGTGAAGCGACCCTGGCAGTGATGCCGATCCTGCAACGCCCCCTACCGCCCATGGAGGGGTTTCATTATGCGGTGGCCTCGGGGCCAAGGAAACAGCCTAACCAGGAGCCAGCAGTGGCCTGGGGGATGGCCGCCATGGGGGCGACAATGGCGCGGTTTGATTTCCATTGGGACTATGTTGAGCATGAGCAGGGCGTTTGGAAGTTCGACAAATATGACCGATTTATACAGACGCTCGCCGAACATGGCCTCGAACCGCAGTTGCTGCTCGCCTACAGCACCAAATGGGCGGCTCCCGATAACGTACGCGATTCAGCTAGCACATTCGACTGGCTCTTTGCTCCCCCCGACCTTGAGGCTTGGTCGAACTATGTAGCAAAAGCGGCCAGTCGCTACGCGGAAGCGACGCGGTTCTACGAAGCCTGGAATGAGCCGGACCTCTGGAACTTTTGGCGCGGCACGACCGAGCAGTACATCGCAGTTTTGCGAGCCACCTATCAGGCGATTCATGCCAACGACCCCAGGGCTCTAGTGATGACGGGGGGCTTTGCAACACTGACGCCCCACGGCGGACGGCGAAACCTGCACTTGCAGCGCGACGTGGTCACTACCGCATACGATGCTTTTGACGTTCACGCCTTCCATCAGCATGCTGATTTCCCGCAATTCCGCCAGATTGTCGAGAATGATCTGGCGGAATTGCGCGAAAGCATGCCTCAGCCCCGCCCCGTGTTTTTCAATGAAACTGCGGTTAGCGCCGCCAATGGGCTGCGCCATCAGGCGGAGCATGTCGTAAAAAAGATGACACTTGCCCGAGCTCGCGATGCGATCGGGTACACCTGGTACAACATGGTCGGCAGCACCCACAACTGGGGATTACTCACCGATGACCTGCTGCCTCGTCCGGCCTATGTCGCCTACAATACCACTGTGCGCCTTCTGGAAGACCTTCCCTTCCTTGGTGAACTGAAACTGGGAACGGGCAACTTTGCCTATCAGTTCGGTGATGCGCAGCGGCAGGTAGTTGTTTTCTGGAGTCAATCACCCGATGCGCCGCGTGGCATCTGGCCAGTTGCGGGTCTGCACGAAGACGATATCGTGCAGCGGGTCAATGTCGTGGGCCAAGCATCGTCACTTGACCGGGTGGCGGATCATCCGATCGTGCAGATTGATGACCGCCCGACGTTTCTGAATATCCAAAGCCAGAACCAACCCACACTGGGTGAACCGATCGTGTTGGTCGATCAGGCCTTGACAGTTTATGGTCGCCAGCCGGTGACAGTCGCTGCCAAGCTTCACAACCCGTTCAGCCAGCCAGTCACTATTCAACTAGGGGAAACCGCGATGACGCTCGAACCGGGCGAGCGATCTATCTTGAACCTCACTTTCCCGAGCAATACCGCTCAACTGCCAAAGTACGGCGACCTCATCAAGTTAGATCTCCCCCTGCAATTGCTTCCGAACGGGCCGAACATGCAGATCGGCTTGACCGCAGTCGCGGGTGCTTTTATTCCTCACAGCACGGATGCAAACCGCTTGCCCGACTTTGAGATACGTAATCGACCGCAAATCCAGAACCGATTCGACAACGACCCCCAATCGTCGCATCTAGTCTGGTCGGGTCGCCGCGACCTTAGTGCTCGAGCCTGGCTTGCTGCCGATCAAACCACGGTTCATTTGCGCGTGCAGGTCGAGGATGACCATCATGTCCCTGCTGAGAACATCTCCAAACTTTGGCAAGGCGATAGTCTGCAGGTCGCATGGGCGAGGGACGAAGCAGGCCCGCGATGGCAGGCCGGTTTCGCACTGATGAAGAACGGTCTTCGATCTCATGTCTTTGAGAAGGGATCACAAAGCGGGACGGTCATCCGTAATATGCAAATCGATCGGACAGACGGTCAAACCGAATACAATATTACATTCGATTTGCAAGCGCTTGGGATCGGAACCAGCCAACTTACCAATGGCATCGGCTTCAACTTCGTTGTGAATGACAATGATTCTGGTGTGCGTGAGGGCTGGGCTGAGTTGGCTCCAGGCATAGCCGACCCCAAACTGGAAAAGGCCCTGCCACGTATCCGCTTCGAAACACCTCAAACCGAATGACCCCCGCTTTCATAAAAATGCAGGTCTATTCATGTATATTTTGCGCTCTGTGTGCGCGAGAAAGTGACAGTCTATGGTTGGCGTAGCCATGCATGATGTGGATGACGCGTTCTCACTGTGCTGGTCGGGGCGAGGGCAGAACATCGTCGTTCAGCCTTGGGGAAAGCATTCATTGCGCGTGCGTATCTGGTGTGGTGCATGTCACCCAACGCCAGCACACGCATTGCTGGAAGAGAAGCCGCCCATCGAACCTTCACAGATCGAACTGTTGAATGATCGGATCCGCAATGGCATATTGACTGCTACCATCGACAACGAAGGCCATCTGCAATTTTCCCGGGCCGCCGACCAGTACATATTGTTGGACGAGCGTAGAGTGCCTTTTTCAGGCTCTCGCAGAATGACGCACATTGACGGCCAGCGGTTTCAGATCACCCAGCAGTTTGCCGCCCAGTCCGGCGAGCGATTCTACGGTCTCGGCCAGCGCCGGCACGGTCTGCTCGATCAGAAAGGCTGCACGCTCGATCTTCTGCAATACAACACGCATGTCAGCGTTCCATTTCTGCTCTCCAGCCGTGGGTATGGCTTTCTCTGGAACTGCCCTGCGACCGGCCGTGTTGACCTCGGGTACAACCACACCCGCTGGTGCGGTGACTCGGCGCGTTGCATCGACTATTGGATCACCACGGCTGACTCCTATCACTCAATTTACAAGCAGTACGCTCAGGCCAATGGATTTACTCCGATGATGCCCGAATGGGCGACCGGCTTCTGGCAGTGTAAGCTCCGCTACAAAACACAGGACGAACTGCTCCAGGTAGCGCGTGAATACAAACGACGCGGCTTGCCATTATCCGTCATCGTCATCGACTATTTCCATTGGACGGCGATGAACGATTGGCAGTTCCATCCCGAAGACTGGCCTGATCCCGAGGCCATGATCCAGGAACTGCAGGCAATGGGCATTGAGTTGATGGTCAGTGTCTGGCCCACCGTTAATCCAGACAGTAAAAATTTCAAGCAGATGAAAGAACGCGGGCTATTGACGTGCAATCGGCGTGGTGTCGATGTGCAGCGATCTTTCCGTGACCGCCGCCACAATGATCGAGTTTATCTGGCGTTTTACGACGCTACACACCCTGAGGCGCGTCGTTTTCTTTGGCAGCAGATCAGGGAAGGCTACTACAGTAAAGGCATCAAGTGGTTCTGGCTCGACTGCAACGAACCGGAGATAAATCCGTTCGATTACGACAATCTGATGTTCCACACAGGCCCCGGGAGCGAAGTAGCCTGCACCTATCCGATGGCACATTGCAGGGCTTTCTATGATGGATTGAAGAGCGAAGACGAATCGCAGGTGCTTACCCTTGCACGCAGCAGTTGGGCTGGCGGACAGCGGTATGGCACGATTGTCTGGTCAGGCGATATTCACTCAAACTGGGATGAGTTAGCAGGTCAGATTCGTGCAGGCTTGAACATGCAGATGGCCGGCTTTCCATGGTGGACGACCGATATCGGCGGGTTCAGCGGTGGCGACCCCGAAGATCCTGACTTCCGGGAACTCTTGGTGCGATGGTTCCAGTGGGCTGTCTTCGGCCCGATCATGCGCCTGCATGGGGTCCGCCTGCCAACCCCTAACGTGATGACTGGTGGCCCCAATGAACCATGGAGCTTCGGCAGCCAAGTCTATGAGATCCTTAAAACTCAGCTCATGCTCCGGGAACGCCTGCGGCCCTATGTAATGCAGCAAATGAAGAATGCCCACGAGCATGGCACCCCACCCATGCGACCGCTGTTCTTTGACTTTCCCAACGATCCACGAAGCTACGAATGCGATGATGAATATCTCTTTGGCCCAAGCATTCTGGTCGCCCCATTTGCAAGAGTGGCCAGCGCGAAAGGCAAGTGTATTTGCCTAAGGGTAAAGACTGGATCGATCCCACCACCAATCAATCCCATCTCGGTGGCGGCAGCGTGACCTTGCCCGCACCCCTGGAATCGATCCCTGTGCTCCTAAGTCACGATGCGGCTGACATGGCCACCGTCCTCAACCCGTTAATTTCCTGAATATGAACGACATGCTAATCGATGCCCCCAAGCTACAGCTACATTACGACCAACTGGCAGAACTGCACGCATCTTGCTCATGAGCGATCTGCCGGATTGACTATGGTCCCACGCACCTGTCGAGGCGATTTTTCCCACGAATGGTTTCCGCCCAAATCGAACGACCCAGTAGGCTACCCGCTCAGCTCTGGAGCATCCGTGTCTGTTTGAGTCGTTGTTCTCAAGTAGTCGCCCCTGAAAATCTTCGCTGAATCGATGAATGCAGGGTGAACTTGGGTTT
>CAYYPN010000263.1:0-4502 GCA_964473545.1 uncultured Planctomycetaceae bacterium | reverse complement strand
GCCGCCGCCGGCCGGGAGGTTGATCGGCAGGCATTCGGTGCCGAACGACTCGCGGAGCTGCTCGACGAGTCCGGGCAGGTCGACGTTGTCGGCGTCGATCTTGTTGATGATGATCATGCGGGGCAGCTCGCGTTCGGCGGCGCGCTCCATCATGCGGCGGGTCATCATCTCGATGCCCTGCTGGGCGTTGACGACCACGGCCACGGTCTCCACCGCCGGCAGGGCCGAGAGGGCGTGGCCCATGAAGTCGGGGTACCCGGGCGTGTCGATCAGGTTGATGTGCCGGCCGGCGTAGTCCATGTGGACGACGGCGGAGTTGAGGCTGTGGCCGTGGTGCTTCTCTTCACCTTCGAAGTCGCAGACGGTGTTGTGTTTTTCGACCTCACCGACGTGGCCGATGGTTCCGGCGGCATGGAGCAGGTGCTCGGTGAGGGTGGTTTTGCCGGCCCCGCCGTGGCCGACCAGGACAAGGTTGCGGATATCCGCGGTGGTATAGCTAGCCATGGATGTGTACCTCCAGCGATGGTGCAAGCCACGAGACGGAAGGTGTGGTCGGGCCAGTATAGACGGGTGTTTTGGGGACGCAACCGTCCGTTAACCGGCCGGCCGGGTGGCCGAGCGTCGGAATGCGCAGCGATCAGCGATGAGCGTAAATCGTCCCGCCCGGGTCTGTGGCGACGGGCTGGAGCGACACCCGCGTCCGAATTTCTTCCACCGGCGGCAGGTAATCGCGGAAGGCGACGCGGTCGAAGTGCACGAGGATCGCCTGCCCGCCGACGAGATGTTGGGCCATCGCGGCCAGTTCCGCGTCGTAGGCGTCGTTGGCCCGGCGGGTGTTGGGCGACCACCTGGGCGGGTACTGGCGGGCGATGAGGCCGGTGTGCAGATAGATCAGGTCCGGCGCGTTGGAATAGATCGCGCGGACGCCGGTCATGTCGTCGAGCTCGGCGAGCAGGGGGGAGTTCTGCCAGAAGGTCGTGTTGTAGGCGATGCCGCGGTTGTGATTGCTGGTGAGGAGGTTGCCGGTGGTGAGGAGGTTGCCGAGGATCGCGAGCAGGAGGACGCTCCCCGCGATGGTGGCGGCCGTCGCACGCCCACCCCAGCGGCGAATGCCCGCCTCGACGCCGGCCGTGCCCAGCAGGATCACGATGACGAACACCGGGCCGAGCAGTCGATCGTCCAGCGGGGTCTCGGCGTCGAACAGCGTGATGCTCACCAGCAGCATGGCCGGGTAGACCAGCAACAGCGCCCACGCCAGCGGCCAGGGGTTGGAGGGGTCGGCGTTGACCCGTCCGGCGGCGCGGGCCTTGCGATGCCACATCGACACCGCGACGAGCAACACGATGATCGCCACCCACGCGGCGATCGCCCCGGCGTCCGGCCCGAGCCAGGTCAACCCCAGCCATTCGCCGGGTGTGGCGAACAGTTGCAGGGCGTGGTCGGTCGTCGGCGGATGCCAGCCGAGCTCGCGCCGGGCCATCGACCCGCGGAGGATCAGGTTCATGCCGAACCAGAACCCCAGGGGCACGAACGCGCGGAAGGCGTAGGCCAGCGCCGGCTTGGCGGCCGAACCCCTTCCGGGGGCCAACCACCCGATGGCCGCGGCGGCGGCGAGGATCAATGCCGCCCCGGGGTAGCGAACCAGCGACGCCAGCGCCGCGGCGAGGGCGATGCCGCGGATCGTGTGCCACGACCACGTCCCGGTCGCTGCGCAGCGTGGCCAGACCATCAGCCACGCCAGCATGCATGTCAGGAACAGCCCCTCGCTGAGCACGACCGCGTGGAGCGTGATGAGCGTCGGGCTGGTCAGCCACACCGCCGCCCCGAGCGCCGCCAGCGATCGGCCCCCGCCCCAGCGTCGGATCACCAGAAACATAAGCCCCGCGTTGACCGCGAACAGCGCCGCCTGCAACGCCCGCACGCCCACCGTCATCTTCGCCCCGGCCAGCGCCACCGGATACCCCGGCGGATAGTGCGTCAGCGCCACCAGCGACCCGTTCACATCGTGATGCGTCAACCCCCGCCCCGACGCCAGCCGGTCGGCCGTCTCCAGATAGATCCGCGAGTCCGGCGTGTATCCCACGCCATGATGGGTCGCATAGACGACAACCCCCGCACCCACCACGGCGAGCACCAGCGCGATCATCCAATCGGTCCGTCGAGCCTCCGACATGGTGCGTATGATCGACCGGGGCCGACGGAAGGTCAATCGTCACACGCCAGCCGGGCCGCGACGCGGCCCCGGCGCGCCGGCGGCGTGTAACGCCGCGGCTATTGTCCGGCCTGCGGTCGGCCCGGCGGCGCATCGGCGGGTTGCGATTCGCCGGTGATGATCTCGGTGACCTTGCGCAGCAGATCCGCGTAGTCCATCTGGGCCTTCTGCATGCGGCCGACGTTCACGTTCATCGCCACCGACTGCTGAAGTTCCTGCAGCTTGCGCTTGTCATCGACTTCGGTCGGCTCGCCTTTCTGCTGCTTCTCGGACAGCGCGGTCAGGTGGCGGTTGAAGTCGTTGAGCAGGCGCTCGGCATCGCGGTCGTCGCTCAGCGCCTTGCTCGCCGCGTCGTACTCGGTCGCCGACGGGTGTGAAGCGATCATCCTGCCCAGGTCGTGGGCCGCTTGTTCGATTTGATCGGTGGTGGACATGCCGCCCAGTATACCGCAAGGCTGTACCCTATAATCTCCCCCATGCTTTCCACCTACCAACGCCGCATCCTTCGGCATGTGCGCGACGAAGCCTACACCCCCCGTCAACTCCGCGAGCTGGCCGAGGCCCTGGGCGTGGAGCGCTCGGAGCACGCGGCGTTCCGCGACGCGGTGCGCGAGCTGGCCGCCCAGCACCAGGTCGTCCTCGGTGCCGACGGCACCGTCGCCCTGCCCCCGCTGGGCCGCGAGGTGACCGGGTCGTTCAAACTCCACGAGCGCGGGTTCGGGTTCATCCTCCCCGATATCCCCAACACGCACGGCGACGTGTTCGTCCCGCCCGGCGAAACCGCCGGGGCACTGACCGGCGATCGCGTCCGGGCAACCATCGGCAAGGGCGGGCGGCGCGGCGTGTCGGGCCGCATCGTCGAAGTCATCCAGCGCGGCGCGACCCACTTCGTCGGCACCCTCGACCGCAAGGGATCCACCTGGGTCGTCCACCCCGACGGCAAAAGCCTGACCGACCCGATCATCACCCGCGACCCCGGCGCCAAAAACGCCAAGCCCGGCGACAAGGTCGTCGTTGAACTGACCGTCTTCCCCGGCGAAGGCCGCAAACTCGAAGGCGTCATCACCGAGCTGCTCGGCGAAGCCGGCCGGCCCGACGTGGAAACGCTGGGCATCATGCGGGCCTTCGGGCTGAAGGAAAAGTTCGAGGACCCGGTCGTCAACGAAGCCCGCGACGCCGCCCGCGATTACGACAACAACGTCAGCGCATACATGCAGGGCCGGCTCGACCTGTCCGACACGTTCACGCTGACGATCGACCCGCCGGATGCGCGCGACTTCGACGATGCGATCACCGTCCAGCGCACCGACAAGGGCTGGCGGCTGGGCGTGCACATCGCCGACGTCGCCACGTTCGTCCGGCCCGGGGCCGAACTCGACAGCGAAGCCTACGACCGCGGCAACAGCGTCTACCTGCCGCGGCGGGTGATCCCGATGCTGCCGGAGATTCTGAGCAACGGCATCTGTTCGCTGCAGCCGGGCGTGCCGCGCCTGACCAAGAGCGTGTTCATCGACTACGACGCGCAGGCCCACGTCATCGGCGCGTCGTTCGCCAGCGCCGTCATCCGCTCCAACCATCGCCTGACCTATCTCGAAGCGCAGGCGTTGATCGAAGGCGATCGTGACGAAGCGGCCAGGCAGGCCGTGGAAAAGCGGGACTACCCCGACGAACTGCTGGCGGCCCTGAAGGACATGAACGAACTGGCCATCGCGATCCGCAAGCGTCGCCAGAAGGCCGGCATGATCTCGCTGGACCTGCCCCAGAATCGAGTAATCCGGTTAATTTTAATGGTGAAACTTATGTAAATGAAAACAAAGGAGCGAGGTCTTCGCACCAATTTGCTGTAGCCATACTGCAGGGCCGTATGTCATACCCTTCTGTAGCATACCTTGATGAAAACCTGCAATTGCTTGGTGCGGTACCGGGCTATCAATCGCCAAAACAAATGGAAGTGCTGCTTCATTTCATCCACAAAGACAAATTTAAAGATACCTCAATGGAAGATTATAAAAAAACCTTCCAAAGTCAAATACCAGAATAAATTATAAACCTATTCCCTGATCAATTGCACCGGGAGTATTTTTCCTGATTGCGAAACACTTACCATAGATTCGAAAAGCAAATCATTGTTATAAATAACTTCAAGCCTGGCCTGAACAGGCAACCTGTAATATATTTTATTTTTCAGGGGTTTTTCATCCATTTCAACAACAAGTTTGTCGAGGTTGGTTACCGGGTTCAGATTAGTCAGCCTGGCTTTTACTGTTTTACATCCGGTTCTTTTGGGCAT
>CAYYPN010000262.1:0-4506 GCA_964473545.1 uncultured Planctomycetaceae bacterium | reverse complement strand
CTCGCCGACTTCCTCGAACACTTCGCTGGCGTAGATGGGCTTGCCGTTGATCTGTCCGACCATGGCGTCGACGGCGTAGGTGCGGCGGGCGTTGTCGGCCTCACCGTTGACCGGCTCGGCCACTTCACCGGGTCGGCTGCCGGAGGTGTAGACCGTGTCCCGGTCGCCGGGGACGTGGCGGGTGGTGCCGGGCGAGATGCGCGGCAGGCCCGAGGTCTTGGGCGGGTCGTCGCAGCCGGTGACGAGCAACATCAGGGCGATCGTGACGATCCAGGCGCCGAGCCGATTCAGGTGTTCAGGATGCACGATGTGCGTCTCCGTGGTCATGACTTGATCGACGAGTTTAAGGCGATTGCGGGTTGGAGACAATCAAAGCACGGGATATGACGACGAAAAGGCGGACGATTCGCGGCGGCCCGATGCGTGGTTTACAATGCCCGGCGAACCGTTATCACCAGCGACAGAAAGCGCATTGGACATGAACGATCAAACCAACAACGACCTGAGCCAGGGCCTGCATATCGACGCCGACTGGAAAGCCGAGGCACGCAAGGAAAAGGAGCGTCTTACCGCGTCATCGGCTGATTCGCAGGCCGCCGAAGGCGGCGAAGCGGCCGGCAGCGCCGAAGCCGCCGCGGCGGCGGGCCAGCGCGGCGGTCGCGGGCAAATGCCCCCGGCCGACTTCCAGACTCTGATCTCCACCATGGTCACACAGGCCATGTACGCCATGGGCATGGTGCCTGATCCGCAGACCGGCCAGCGCGTGGCGATCCTCGACCTCGCCCGCCACCACATCGACATGCTCGGTGTGATCCAGGAGAAAACCAAGGGCAACCTGACCGATGAGGAGGAGAAGTTGCTGGCCGGTGCGTTGTACGAGCTGCGCATGCAGTACGTGGAACTGAACCAGCAGGCCATGCAGCAGCAGACCTCCCCCGGCAGTGGCGGCGCCGGCGAAAGCGCGGGTGGCGCGAACAACCCCGGCGGCATCAGCCTGTAAGCCGTGGAGTTGTCCGCCTCACCTGAACAGACCGTGTTTGACGCTCGATGTCAACGCGGTATGATCGCCGCCCCGCCAAGTTGGATGCCGGCATCCAATCAGACGCGATAGCACGAAAGGACGCCAACGTGACCCAGGCTTCCACTTCAGTTTCATCGGGATCGAATCGTCCGAGCATCGGCGGCCGGCATCACTTCCTGCTGCGTCGGCTTCATTCGCTGACCGGCGTCGTCCCGGTCGGCCTGTTCGTCTGCTTCCATCTGTTCACCAACTTTCAGATGGTCCGCCAGGGCGAATTCCAGCACGAAGTCAATTTCATCCACTCCATGCCCGCGCTGCTGTTCCTCGAGGTCACCATCTGGGCGGCCATCGGGTTCCATGCCGCGCTGGGCATGGCCTACACCGTCATCGGCGCTCAGCCCAACGCCAGCAAGTATCCCTACTGGGACAACTGGCGCTACACGCTGCAACGCGTCACCGGCATCCTCGCCCTGATCTTCATCTTCCTGCACATCGCCAGCCTGCGATGGCGCTGGGACATGTTCGGGTGGTTCGATCCGTTTTACGTGACCGGCGTGGGCATGGACGGCAACGAAGTCCCCCTGGCCCACGCCTCGACCGCCGCGGCGTTGCAGACCAGTTGGCTGGTCGTGCTGCTGTACGTGGTCGGTGCGATGAGCGTGGTTTATCACTGGTCGAACGGCCTGTGGACCGCCGCGATCACCTGGGGGCTGACGATCAGCGAGACCGCCCAGAAGCGCTGGGCCTGGATCTGCGGAGCGCTGTTCGTGGCGTTGACGGTTTTCTTCTGCGGCGCGATCTACGGCGGGCTGAACTACGACGTCTCGCCCAACGAACGCTTCGCCATCGAGTATGCCAAAGCCACCGACCAGGGCGGCCACCCCCACGCCGACGAGCAGGGCCGGTTCCATCTTGACCCCGAGGTCGCCGCGGACGTCCGCGCCCGGATCGAGGGGGCCAGCCAACCGGCCGAGCCGGCAACGCATTCGCACTGAAGGTGAGTTATGCCTAACGACAGTCAGAGAGTGATCGTGGTGGGCGGCGGGCTGGCCGGGTTGGCCGCGACCGTCCGCATCGCCGAAGCCGGCATCCCCGTGGACCTGTTCAGCCTCGTCCCGGTCAAGCGCAGCCACAGCGTCTGCGCCCAGGGCGGCATCAACGCCTGCACTGACCCGGTTCGACAGGAAGGCTTTTCCGAGTGGAACCACTTCGACGAGACGCTCTACGGCGGCGACTTCCTCAACCATCAGCCGCCGGTTTATGAGATGACCCACTGGGCCCCGCGGATCATCCACCTCATGGACCGCATGGGCGTGCCGTTCAACCGGACTCATGAAGGCAACCTCGATCGTCGTTACTTCGGTGGGTCGTTGTTCCGCCGCACGCACTTTTCCGGCGCATCGACCGGCCAGCAGTTGCTCTACGCCCTCGATGAACAGACGCGTCGTTACGAGGCGGCCGGGCTGGTGACCAAGTACGAGTTCTGGGAATTCCTCTGGCCGGTCGTTGACCAGGGCGGCGTCTGCCGCGGGATCATCGGCCAGGACATCCGCACCATGCAGACCAAGCCGTTCCGCGCCGACGCGGTCGTCATGGCCACCGGCGGTTGCGGGTTGATTTTCGGCAAGAGCACGATGAGCGTGATCTGCAACGGCGGCGCGGCCAGCCGCTGCTACCAGGCCGGCGCCTGGCTCGGCAATCCCGAAATGATCCAGGTCCACCCGACCGCCATCCCCGGCGAGGACAAGTGCCGGCTCATGAGCGAGTCGGCCCGCGGTGAAGGCGGGCGCGTGTGGGTCCCGGCGATCAAGGAAAACGACCAGTGGAAGCCCCATCCCGACGCCGGCCGTCACCCCAACGACATCCCCGACAACGAACGCTGGTACATCCTCGAAGAAAAGTACCCGGAATATAAGAACCTCGTTTCGCGCGACGTGGCCACCCGTGAAATCTTCGACGCCTGCCAGCGCGGGTTCGGTGTCGGCGGCGGCCGCATGGCCTACCTCGACATCACCCACCTGCCCCAGGCGACCAAGAACAAGCTCCACGCCATCCTCGAAATCTACGAGAAGTTCACCGGCGACGATCCACGCGAAGTCCCCATGAAGATCTTCCCCGCCGTCCACTACTCGATGGGTGGTCTTTACACCGTCTACGAGTCCGAAGAGCGACCCGGCGAACGCACCAGCGGCGACCAGCTCGAAAACGTGATCGGCATGAAGCACGGCTCGCCGCGGAACATGATGACCAACGTTCCGGGCCTCTATGCCCTCGGTGAGGTCAACTACCAGTACCACGGCGCGACTCGCCTCGGCGCCAACGCGCTGCTCAACTGCATCTTCGACGGCATCTTCTGCGGGCCCGGCATCGCCAACTACATCCGCAACCTCGAGTCCACCGCCGCCGACGCGCCGGACAGCCTGTTCGCCGACCGCGTCCAGGCCGAGCAGGACAAGGCTAAGCGGCTCATCGAAAACACCGGCGGCGAAAACCCCTACAAGCTCCACCAGGAAATGGGCGAGTGGATGACCGACAAGTGCACGGTCGTCCGCGACGAACAGGGGATGCGCGACCTTTACGACAAGGTCCAGGAGTGGAAAAGCCGATACGAGAAGGTCAGCCTCGCCGATACCGGCATGTGGACCAACCAGAACCTGTCGTTCACCCGGGCCCTGGGCGACATGATCAAGTATGCCGAGGCGTTGGTGGTGGCGGGAATTGACCGGAAGGAAAGCCGCGGCTGCCACGCCCGGACCGACTACACTGATCGTGACGATGCGAAGTTCCTCAAGACCAGCATCGTCAAGTACGACCCGGCCAACGACAAGCCGATCCTCGAATGGGAGGACGTGCCCCAGCCGATGGTCCAGCCCCGCGAACGGTCGTACGGCAAAAAAACCGGCTGAAGTTCAGCGGTCGATCGAAACGTTGCGAAGATCGACGCGTGACCGACGCGTAAGGACCCGCCCATGATTGCCAGCAAGCGCGACAAATTCTTCCTGAAAGTCAAACGCCAGGATCGGCCCGACAGCGCGCCGTACTGGGAAACGTTCGAGTTGGCGTATAAGCCCAACATGAACGTGATCAGCGCCCTCCAGGCCGCCGCCGCCGACCCCGTCACCGTCGAGGGCAAGGCGACGACGCCCGTGGCCTATCTCGTCGCCTGTCTCGAAGAGGTCTGCGGCTCGTGCACCGCGCTGGTGAACGGCATGGCTTGCCAGATGTGCTCCCAGCTCATCGATGAGCACCTGACCGACGGCGACACGATCACCCTCGAACCGATGAGCAAGTTCCCGGTCGTGCGCGACCTCATGGTCGACCGCAGCCGCCTGTTCAACGATCTCAAGGACATCCAGGGCTGGGTCCCGATCGACGGGACATACGACCTGGGCATGGGTCCCAAGGAAGGCCCCGACGAAGCCGAGCGCCGCTACGCCCTGAGCCGGTGCATGAGCTGCGGCTGCTGCCTGGAGGCGTGCCCGCAG
>CAYYPN010000261.1:0-4538 GCA_964473545.1 uncultured Planctomycetaceae bacterium | reverse complement strand
GGGTCGTCGGCATCGAGTACGTCGGGCGGACCCGCCGCAAACAGCACGTCAGAGGCCTTGACCATGGCGCGGACCTGGATCGGCAGCCAGGTCGTCCACAAGGGCGGTTCGGCCCGGGTGTAGCCGATGCCCGAGCCTTCGTTTTCCATGATGTCGACAGCGAAGAAGCCGGGCCCGTCGATCATGACGTCCAGGGGCTGGCCGGTCTCGATGGGCGAGCCCTGGGTAAAGTCGAAGTCGGTGTTGGCGATGCGGGTGCCCAGGCCCACGAAGATGCCGGCCGGGCGTTCGTCGGCGTTGGCGTTTTCGACGCCGGGCTGGGCCTTGACCTGGTAGAGCAGGTCTTCGAAGTTGGCCCGCTGGCCCTTGAAAGCGGTGGTATTCACGTTGGCCAGGTTGTTGGCGATGACGTCGATCTGCGTGGAGATCGCGTTCATGCCGGTGGCCGCGGTGTGCATGGCGACGACAGCCATCAGGTGTTCTCCCCTGGCATGGACCGGCTTGCCGTGCCGTGCATTGCATCGTGGCGGCAACTCATCGTGCTGTTCATCGTGCGTTGCATGACGTTCATCATCCGCTCACACGGCCGAGTACGCCGGCCGCCTGTTCCATCACCGTGTCGTGGTAGCGCAACATGGTGGCGTTGTTGTCGATGGCCCGGGAGGCGCGGATCATCTGCACCATCTCGCGGATCGGATCGACGTTGCTCGCTTCCAGCCAGCCCTGCATGACGCGGCTGACCGCCTGGGGGGCTTCGGCCAGCGCCGCGTCGGTGGCCTGGTACAACCCGCCGCCCATGTGTTTCAAGGCACCCGGATCGTTCACCGCCGCCAGGCGCAGTTGCCCGACCGCTTCGCCGTTCTGGCGGATCAGGCCGGCGTCATCGATGGTCAGCGGCTGGTTGGGATTCACCTGGACGGGTTCGCCATCGACCCCCAGCACGGCATGGCGGCCGGTCGTCGTGATCAGCGACCCGTCGGCGGCGAGGCTGAACCGTCCGTCGCGGGTCAGGCGGGTGTGGGTCTGGCCGTTCTCACTGGTTCGCACGGCAAAAAAGCCTTCGCCGGCGATGGCCAGGTCCAGGGGGTTGTCCGTCTGGCGGAGGGCGCCGTCGCGGAAGTCGGTCTGGGTGGGGGCGACGAACATGCCGCCGCCGAGGCGATCGAGCAGGTCGTGGGCCAGGTCTGCGGGTCCGGGGTTTTCCTGCGACTCGGGCCGGCGCTGGCTGAACGCGTCGAGGTCGCGCTTGAAGCCGATGGTCGAGGCGTTGGCCAGGTTGTTGGCAATGACGTCCTGGCGATGCATGTTCGTCAGGACGCCCGAAGCAGATAGATACAGGCCGTAGTTCATCGGTCCACCTCCCTGTGGACCGCTCCGGGGGGGAGGGCCTGGGCCTGCGTGAGGGCGGACTCAGCCGCCCATGGGGAGCGCGCATCATCGGCGTCGACGAACGTCTGCGCCTGATGAACAGCGACGGCCTGCCGGCTCAAACGCAAAAGCGTCGCGCCCAGGTGCGCGTCGCCGCTGTTGTTCATGATGTCCAACCAGTTCGTCGACACGTGTGCCTCCTGCACCTTGCGTCGAATGCGTGTACACGGTTACGTGCCACGACCAACGCAACCGTCGTGCCGCCCCCACTCCGGGGAGGGATATCCCTTGAAAACAAGCCGATTCCGCGGTTTTCGTCGGGCACAGGACCATGCCGGGCTCGTAGCCGGCCGGGGGCGAAGGCGCAAGTGTTGCCGCCGGCGTGGCGCAACTTGCGCGTCACGGGTTGCCTTGTTGTGCGCGTTGGCCGCCCGTCGGGAACATGCCCGGACGCCCGAGGCCTGTTACGATGTGTCGTTTGCCAAGGAGCGAGCTTTGCACTTTGACTCGGTGGACAGCGTGTTGGCGGACATGAAGGCCGGTCGCATGATCGTGCTGGTCGATGATGAGCAGCGTGAGAATGAGGGCGACCTGGTCTGTGCCGGGCAGTTTGTCACGCCGGACGTGGTCAACTTCATGCTGACGCACGGGCGGGGGATGCTGTTTGCCGCGGTGAGCCCGGCGGTGTGCGAGCGGCTGGACCTGCCGCCCCAGACGGCGGTCAACACCACCCAGAAAGGCACGGCCTACACGATCAGCGTCGACGCCCACGCCCGGTTGGGCATCACGACCGGCGTCAGCGCCGCCGATCGCGCCCGCACCGTCCAGGTTCTGGCCGACCCCGAGTCACGCCCGGCCGACCTGGCCCGGCCCGGGCATATCCAGCCCGTCCGCGCCCGCACCGGCGGCGTACTCGTCCGCACCGGACACACCGAGGGCATGATCGACCTGTGCCAGATGGCCGGCCTCGAAGGCGTCGCCCTGGGCATCGAGGTCATGAACGACGACGGCTCCATGGCCCGCGTCGACGACCTGGCCCGACTGTGCAGGCAGCACAACCTGAAGATGTGCTCGGTGGCCGACCTGATCGCCGAGCGGGTCCAGCGCGACCGCCTGATCGAACGCGTCGGCATGGTCCCGTTCCAGACCGACTTCGGGCAATTCAACCTGATCCGTTGCCGCATGTGGCGCTGGCGTTGGGACGGGTGGGGATGCAGGAGATCGACGAGCCGGTGCTGGTGCGGATGCACAGCCAGAACCTGTTGGGCGATGTGTTCGGCGACCGCGACCAGCCGACGGGCCACACTTTGCACAACGCCATGCGTCGCATCGCCGAGGCCGGTGAAGGCGCGATCGTCTACCTTCGCCAGGACGGGATGGGCACGGGCCTGCTCGCCCGGCTGCAGACGCTGGAGGATGAAGATGCCGAGCATCGCCGCGAGTTGCGGTCGGCCATGAGCAAGTTCGACTTCGGCGTGGGCTGCCAGATCCTCCGCGACCTGGGCATCCAACATCTGCGCCTGCTCACCAACCACCCCCGCCATCTCCACGGCCTCGACGGCTTCGGCCTGAACATCACCGAACACGTCGACGTCGACGACACGGCGTGACACCACGCCCGGCTAAGCGTCGCCTTGCGGCCTGGCGTTTTCGCGGCTGACCGAATCGGCCGGCGGCGTGAGTCGGGGCGCCGGCTCGGGCGGTTTGGCGCCGGTCCTGGGCAGGGGGTCGGCCCAGCGTTTGGCGACCTGGCGGCCGGTGCGTTCGACCCCGTCGGCCCCGAGCAGCAGGATTTCGCGGAAGAATCCCCGCCGGTCGGTCGATATGTCCCGTGGGTCAGTCGGTGACGGCTTGTCCGATGGGTTGGTCATGGTCACTTGGCCCATTGCCCGGTGGGCACTATCCTACTCTCGACATCCTTAGGGAGCGCGCAATCCTATGAATCGTATCGCCACGAACCTGGTCCTGACCGTCGCCGCCCTCGTCGTCGCTGTCAATGCGACCGGCTGCTCCACGACCAACTGGCCCTACGGCATGAGTCGTGATCGGCACAACTACGTCTCCACCCCCGACCTGCCGGTCACCGTCACCCTCATGGACGTGCTGACCGAGGAGCAACTGCTGGTCATCGACGTGCCGGTCGGCTGGACGCTGGTCATGGACCTGGACCAACCGGAAACCTGGACCGCCACCCAGACCGCCTCGACCCCGGCCAACCGCGTCGACTGGTCGCTCATCCCGACCGGCCGGCGGTTTGAAGCCCGCTGGCAGAACGGCATGGACCTGCCGGGCAACCCGGTGATTATCAAGCCGACCTACCGCGATCCCGAACCGATGGGCACCGGCGTCGCCCAGACCGGCCCGCGCACCGGCCAGGCCACGCCCAAGACGACGGCCCAACCCGCCAGGTCCCAGGCCAAGCCGAGCCCGTCAACCAAGCAGCCGGCTAAACCCACCGTTCCCATCCAGCGCGAAACCAAGCCCGCCAATCCCCCAAGCTCCCCCCTCGGCGCCAGCGACTCGCCCGTCCAGGAAGACCCGCGCGGTACGCAACCACAGGATGAACCGCAAGCCGAGCCCGAGCCGGATGAGGGGAAACTGGAAGACGCGCTGGAATAAGGCAGAAGGCGGAAGGTAGAAGGATGAAGGAAGAAGGCGCCGCATGCGTCGCTTTCCTTCTGCCTTCTACCTTCTCACTTCATCCTTCCTCTTTCACCTTCTCGATCAGATCACGAACCACGTCATCGGCCGCGATCGCTTCGCCGGTCGCGGCGTAGTTGACCACGATCCGGTGGCCCAGCACGGCCGGGGCGAGTTGGCGGACGTGTTCGCATGACGGCGCAGGCTCGCCCTGGATCGCCGCCAGGGCGCGGGCGCCGAGTACGAGGTACTGCCCGGCACGCGGGCCGGCGCCCCAGGCCACGTATTGCCTCGCCATCTCCGTGGCCGTGCGGTCTTCCGGTCGTGTGGCGCGGGCCAGCGCCACCGCGTAACGCCGCACGTGTTCGCTGATCGGCATCCGACGGATCAGTTCACCCGCCTGCACCGCCTTCGCCTTGTCCATCACCGGCTCGAGCGTCACCTCGTCTCGATGGTCCGGCTGCACCTGGTCGACGATGCGCTGCTCTTCCGCCGCGTCGGGATAGTCCACCGTCAGGCTGAACATGAAT
>CAYYPN010000260.1:0-4592 GCA_964473545.1 uncultured Planctomycetaceae bacterium | reverse complement strand
GGCGCCATGTCGGTTCAAGTGGATTGTCCGGCGCCCGCGCCTGTTGTGAAGACATCGTGTGCCTCGCCGCGGCGGCGTGGGTCGGTCCCGCGCCGTCGCTGGCGGGTTTCCCCCGAAAGGGATCACCGATGAATACACATGCAACCCGCACACCACGGCAGAGACTCCACCGACGGCGCCGCATGGAAGTACTCGCCTTGCTGGCGTTCGGGGCGATCGCCGCGGTGCTGGCGACGACGATGGCGGCGTATGGGTGATCCGAATCACCGTCCCCGGCATCCACGGAAAGCCACTTCCGGGGGCCGGGCCCTTCCGGGGCGGGGACTTTGATCAACCGTTAAATGTCAACCGTTGAAGTACGCCGGTTCGTTGCCGGCTTTCCACTTGATGTTGCAGCCGGCGCTGGGGTACTGCCTGTCCGGGGCCGGTTCGCCTGCGAGGAGTTTCTCGACGGCGTTGGCCAGGTCCTCGCCGGTCGGCTCGCCCTTGTCCGGGCGGGTGTCGTCGAACTGCCCGCGGTAGTAGAGCTTGTGGTCGGCGTCGAACAGGAAGAAGTCCGGCGTGCATGCGGCGGTGTACGCCTTGGCGACCTCCTGCGTCTCGTCGAGCAGGTACGGGAACGTATAACGCCGTTGCTCCTTTTCCTGGCGCATCTTGTCCGGGGCGTCGGCGGGGTGGGAGCCGATGTCGTTGCTCTGGATGGCGACGACGCCGATGCCCTGTTCCTGCCATTCGCAGGCCAGGTCCGCCATCTTGTCCGCCAGGTGCTTGACGAACGGGCAGTGGTTGCAGATGAACATGACCAGCAGGGGCTTGCCCGCGAAGTCGGACTTGCGGACGACCCGGCCTTCGGTGTCGTTCAGCGCGAAGTCGGGGGCTTCGGTGCCCAGGTCCAGCATTGTCGAGTTGACCATGACCATGTGTGTGCTCCTTGGTGTGTGTTGAGATCATGGTAGCCGGGGCCGGCGGTCGATCAAGCCTCACACGCGGGCTTGGGTTATGCTGGGGTGCATGAACCCCCACGATACCAGCGACTACGGATCGATCTTCGCCGAGTTGATCGACGCGGCCGAGCCCATGCCCCTCGGCCCGGGCGAGCCGAACCGGGCGATGGAACCGGCGCTCAACGCCCTGAGCATCAACCGGGCGTTTGCGCACACCCGGGTACTCGACCCGATGATGGCCCATGCCTGCCTGGCGGGCGTCTGGCTGCTGCACGGATTCCTCGATGAATCGCACCGCATCAGCCAGGGCATCGACACGCCCACCGGCAGCTACTGGCACGCGATCATGCACCGCCGCGAACCCGATTACCCCAACAGCAAGTACTGGTTCGCCCGCACCGGCAGCCACCCGATTTACCCGGCCCTGCACGAGGCGGCCGCCGCGTTGGCCGACCGGCACGACTGCCCCGACGAAGCGGTGTTCCTGCGCACGCAAAGCGAATGGGACGCCGACGCGTTCGTCGATCTCGTCGAAGCCGTCGAACGCGGCCGCAGTTCGGCGCGTGACCTGTGCCTCGCCATCCAGCAAACCGAGTGGCAACTGCTGTTCAACCACAGCTACCGCCACGCCACCACGTAACCCGCAGGCCGCGGGCCTTCTTCCCCATGCTCTTCCCCATCGGCACGGACCAGAACTTCCGCCATCGCCCGTACGTCAACCTCGGGTTGATCGCGGTCAACGTGCTGATCTTCGCCGGGGTCTGGTTGATGCGGTCGGATCAACCGTACCTTTCCGATCCGGTGTTCGATCGGTTCATGCTCACGCCGTGGCAGCCGCATCTGCACCAGTTCTTCACGTACCAGTTTCTGCACGCCAACATCGAGCACCTGCTGTTCAACATGCTGTTTCTGTACGTGTTCGGCAACGCCGTCGAAGGTCGGCTTGGATCGCTGGGGTACCTGGCGTTTTACCTGGCGGGCGGCGTGGCGGCGGGGGTCGGTTACGCGCTGACCGCGGAGAACCGCATCATCGGCGCCAGCGGGTCGATCGCCGCGGTCGCCGGGGCGTTCCTTGCCCTGTTTCCGTTGACACGCATCCGCATGCTGTTCTGGCTGTTCATCATCAGCGTCTTCGAAGTGCCGGCGATCCTGGTGATCGGGTTCTACTTCGGACGGGACCTGCTGTCGCACCTGTTTCAGGCGGCCGGGCTGGACATGGGCAACGTCGCGTTCCTCGCGCACCTGTCGGGCAACGTGTTCGGATTCGGCGTGGCGATGGTGTTGTTGTGGACGCGCATGCTGCAGCGTGAACCGTACGATTTCATCGCGCTGGTCGATCGCTGGCGAAGGCGGCGCGAGATGCGCAGCGTCACCCGCCAGCAAGGCGCCCCCTGGTCCGGCAAAGTCCCCGGAAGCTCGCGCAAGACCAAGGCCGGTCCCTTCACGGAGGTTGACGCACGCTACGTGCAGATGCGCACCGCCATCCGCGACGCGCTGGCCGAAGGCGACGCCCATCGGGCGGTCGATACGTACGAACGCCTGCTGGCCGACGCCCCGGAGCAGGCGATGCCACGCGACGCCCAGATGGACCTGGCTAACCAGGCCATGCGGTCCGGCCGGCACGGCACAGCGGCCCGGGCGTACGAACTGTTCCTCAAGGCCTACCCCCGCGACACGCAACAGGCCCAGGTGCAACTGCTGCTCGGTTTGCTGTATACCCGCTACCTCGATCAGCCCGATCGGGCCCGCGCACTGCTGACCGAGGCCCGCGATCGGCTCGACGGCGAGGAACGCAAACTGGCCGACGGGCTGCTCGGCGAACTCGGATCGGAGTAGAATTCGCCCATGGTCCAACGGACGCGCATCAAGATCTGCGGCGTGCGCACGCCCGAGATTGCCGAGGCGGCGATCGAGGCCGGCGCCGACATGCTCGGGCTGGTGTTCGTCCAGGCCTCGCCGCGCTTCGTCACACTCGACGAAGCCCGCAAGATCGCCCGCCACGTGCACGACCGCGTCGATCTCGTCGGTCTGTTCAAGGATGAAAAGCTCGACGCCGTGCGCCAGACCGCCGGTGCCGTGCCGTTGACCATGGCCCAGATTCATGGCGACTTCGCCACCGCCGACCTGCCGCACCTGCAGCCGATGCGCTTCATGCGGACCGTGGCTTACGAGCCGAACACGATGCGCGACCAGCTTCGATATTGGCACGGCCTGCGCATGTCGCACCGCCACCTGACGGCGCTGGTCATCGATACGCCCGACCCCAACCAGATCGGCGGGGGCACCGGTCGAACGTTCGACTGGACAGGCCTGCAGCGCGTGCTGGAAGGCATGCGTGCGTACGTGCCGATCATGCTGGCCGGCGGGTTGACGCCGGACAACGTCGCGGACGCCATCCGCACCGTACGGCCGTGGGCGGTGGATGTGTCCAGCGGCGTGGAGCGCGAGCGCGGGGTGAAGGATGCGGGACGGGTGCGGGCGTTCTGCGAGGCGGCGCGTGCGGCTGACGAATAGCGAACAGCCGAGCGGGGGGCTGCGTTTTCCGCTGAGCAACCTTATCCGCTGATCAGCGCGGCGATGTCGTTGTAGGTGACGAACAGGAACAGCGCGCCGATCAGGACCAGGCCGACCATGCTGATCGCCGACTGGACCTTGAGCGGCAGGGGTTTGCCGCGGAATTTCTCCAGGACCAGCATCACGAACAGCCCGCCGTCGAGGATCGGCAGCGGCAGGAAATTCAGCACCGCCAGGTTCACGCTGATCAGCCCGCAGAAGAACATCAGGTAGCTCAACCCGCGGTCGGCCATGCGGGCGCCGATGGCGGTGATGCGCACCGGCCCGCTCAGATGTTCCGCCGCCACCGTGCCCTGGGCCAGCCGCAGAATCGTCATGTACGTCTGCTCGACGAACAGCACCGTCTTATCGAACCCGATCCCCGCCGCCTCGATCGGTCCGGCGGCCCGCTGCGTCACTTGCAAACCTTCAAACAGGTCGATCGGATCGCCCCAGGTCAACCGCCCGAGCGCGGCAAGGTCAGCTTCGTTGAGCGTGACGGTGGTGCCGGCGTCGGTTCCGCCGAGCAGGGGATCGGTGTAGGCGATTTCCACCGGCGCGTCGGGCTCGGCGTCAAGCAACGCCAGGCGAATGTCGGCAAACGATGCGATGGGCCGGCCGTTGATCGACTCGATGCGCGAGCCGGAGGCGATGCCCGATGCGGCGAACGGCGTGTCCGGGAGTACGTCCATAATCACCGGCACTTCGGTGGCCCACTCGATGACCACGCCGATCTTCGGCCGGCTCCACGGATACTTGCCGGCCGGCTCGACGCTTAATGCAACCCGCTCGCCGTCACGGATGACCTGCAGGTGAACCGGACCCTCGGCGTTGGCTGTGGCATGCGTGAACTGCGCAATGGTCGGCCAGGGGATGGTTTCGATCTCGGCGACCAGGTCGTTGGGCTGCAACTGCCCCTCCGCCGGGCTGCCGGGCGAGACCGATGCGATGCGCACCACCGGGGTCAGCCCCATCATGTGCGGCACCGCCTCCGTCGCCGGGGCGCGGTCGGGCACCGTGACCCGTCGTTTGTACGACATCTCCGTGGCCGGGTCGATCGTGACGGTGTGCGTCCGGTCGGCCTCATCGGCAAAG
>CAYYPN010000259.1:0-4593 GCA_964473545.1 uncultured Planctomycetaceae bacterium | reverse complement strand
TTGGCGGTGCGGCTGCGCACGAGGCGCGGCACCCAGTCCATCGACCGCAGTTCGTCCAGGATCGCCCCACGGATGCGCGGCGCGCAGTAGGTCTCGAACTTGACGCCGCGATCGAGGTCGAACGCATCGACCGCATCCATCAACCCGAAGATCCCCGCCGAGTGCAGATCATCCACATCGACTTCAACCGGGAGCTTGGCGTGAATGCGCTCGGCGTTGTACTTCACCAGCGGTAGATACTTCGTCAGCAAAAAATTCCGGATATCCGGCGAACCCGTCGCCTTGTATTCATCCCAGACTTCGCGGATGTCGCGCTCTTCGAGCGGCGCATCGATCGTGGCGGTCCGTCGTCTCGGCATGGTCTGCTCCTTGACCTGTCAGATCATCCTTGGCATGTCCCACAACTCCCGGGGAGCACGCACGGGCATTACGCGCCGACGCCTGGTGTCACGGCCACATCCTCGGCCGGCGTCGACGCGTTGGTCGCATCCTGCGGTTCATCATCGGCCACGCGCTCCGGCGTAGCCTCATCCTCGTCAAGCACGTCACGCATTTGCGGTATCGGATGGGTTTGCTTGTAGTTGTCGACGTGTTCGAGCACCGCCCGGCGACCGACCGAACCGACGACCCAACCGAACAGCCAACCGATGGCCATCGCGCCCAGGGCGCGGCCCATCGTCGTCATCGCCGAGTTCCCCGCAGCAACACCGGCGGCGATCGCGACCGCGAACCCGATCAATCCCAGACTGGCTGCAATGACTTTCACCGGCATAGACGAAGCGCTCCTTCGCTCGTCGCCTGCGTAGGTGCGGGTCGATCCTTCGACACCGCATTATGTGCAAAGTACGTGCTGGCGTCTCAACCTGCAAGCCAATTCGCTACACGTTTGAAAAAACCTTCGCCGCGCGGCTCCGATGCGCCGCGATCCAACTTGTGCGCCAACTGCTTCATGTTCAAACTCGCCGGCATGTCCGGTTCGAGCAGAACAAACGGTACCCGCCTTCGCACCGCCTGACCGACACGATTATCGGCCACCAGGTAACCCGCGTCGCGCAACCCCACGCCCAGAAAACGACGCGATACCGCGCTCAAACGCTCATACACACGCTTGCCTTCGCGCTGATCACGCACCATGTTGACCAGCAAATCGATCTGCGCATCCTCGCGGCGACGCGTGATCGCCTTGATCAAAGCATAAGCATCGGTCATCGCCGGCGGCTCGGGCGTCGTCACCACCAACACCTCGTCCGCCGCCAGCACAAAGCTCAACACGTTCGGACTGACCCCGGCGCCGGTATCCACGATGATCAGGTCATGCTCACGCTCGAGGACGCGCAATAATTGCATCATCTGCGCACGCTCGAACTCACTCAGCGCCGCCATCTGCGCCAGGCCCGACGCGCCGGGGACGAGTTGGAATCCACCCGGCGCTTCACACATCGCCTCGCTGAGTTTGCGGCGACCGGTCAGCACGTGCGCCAGTGTCGCCGGGGGGGTGACGCCGGCGACTACGTCCGCGTTGGCGAGGCCTAAATCCGCGTCCAGCAGGACGATACGGCGCTGCATCATCGCCAGCCGCGCCGCCAGGTTCACCGCCACGTTCGTCTTGCCGACCCCCCCCTTGCCGCTGGTCACCGCCAGCACCCGCGCCCCGCTGGAGCTGCGCGCACCCGATACCGAGCCTTCGTCCAGCTTCAGCATCATGCGGCGCAACTCACTGGCCTGGTCGGTCATGTGTCGCTCGCTTCACCGAGGATCAGTTCGGCAAGGCGTCGGCTGTGCCCGCGCTCGATGTCGTTGGGCACATCCTGGCCGGTTGTAATATAGCTTAGTTTACCCTTCACGCGAGCCATCACGTTCACCAGCACGCCGAAGCTCACCGTCTCGTCGAGCTTGGTGAAAATGACGCGATCGATCCCGAGCTTGCCGAACCGTTCGACCGCCTGCATCAACACCCGCTCGCCCGCCACGCCCGAAAGCACCAGGTGCGTCTCGTGCGGCTTGGCGGTTTGAAGCATCGCCTGCAGTTGCTCGAGTTTCGCATCATCGCGCTGGCTGCGGCCGGCCGTGTCGATCAATATGATGTCGCAGTCGGCACATGCGTCGAGCGCCTGCTTGACTTCCAGGGGCGAGCGGGCCACGTGCAGCGGCACGCCGATGATCTGTGCATAGGTCTTCAACTGATCCACCGCGGCGATGCGGTAGGTGTCAAGCGTCACCATGCCGACCTTGCGCTTGTCGCGCAGGCGGAAGTTCGCGGCGAGCTTGGCCAGCGTCGTCGTCTTGCCCACGCCGGTCGGACCGATCAGCGCCACGGTGTGCGGCCGGCCGTCGGCATGGCGGTCGATGCGCGTCGGGCTGTTGTCCACGGGGATGAGCTTGGACAGTTCGCTGCAGATCGCCCGTCGAATCGCCGCCGGGTCCTCCGAGTTTTCAGTCGTCCGCAAGCCGACCTTGTGCGCGATCTCGTCGGCCAGCTCGTCGGCCACATCCTGTTCGAGCAACCTCAGGTATTGACGCCCAAGTGCTTCGGGCATCCGGGGTTGCGCCTTGCCCGCGTTGCTCCGCGCCACCCGTTGGACCAACTGCCGCAGTTGGCGAATCTCCTCGGTCAACTGCGGGTCGACCTGCACCGTCGGGGCAGGCGTCGCTGTCTTAGGCGGCATTTCCGCGACCGCCGCGGCCGTCTCGATGCGCTCAGTCGCAGGCGCCGCCGCTTGGGGCGGCGGCGCGTTATAGGTGCGCTCAACCACACTGCCTCGCGCCGGCTTGCGGCGCGGCTTGGTCGCCACCTCATCCGATGCGGTGATTTCAACGACCGGCTTGGCGCCGAACCCGAACACGCCCCCCTGCCGATACGTGCGCGTGTGGAGTATGACCGCATCCGGACCCAACTCGCGCTTCACCTGCGCCAGCGCCGCGGCCATCGTCGGTCCCTGGTACGTCTTTAATTTCAATTCACCGCCCCTTCAAGTTCCGTCCGTGGACGCTGCGGGGACGAAGTTTCAAGTTGAACGAGCCCCATCGATTCCACTTCCACTCCCTTGGAAACCTCGTTGTACCCGAGAACCGCCACGTTTGGCAAGTGCGGGTCCAATAACTGACGCACTTGCGCACGCACCTGCGGCGAAGTCAATACCAGAGGATGATGACCGGCGTTGATCAACGTCTGCATCTGCTCGATGATCGCGCTGGTGATGTGGTTGGCGACGTTGGGCGGCATGGTCATCGTCGTCCCGCCCGAGCCGCGCTCGATGTAACCGTTAACCATGTCCTCGAGTTGCGGATCCAACGTCACGCAGAACAGCCGGCTCTGGCCTGTCTGGGGATCGGCTTCGACATACTGGCTGCAGATCGTCCGCCGCAGCGCGTTGCGCACGTATTCGGTGAGCACGTCCATGTCCCGGGTCCGCTGCACCCAGTCGCTGAGCGTTTCGACGATCGTCTCCATATCGCGCACGGGCACACGCTCGCGGAGCAGATTCTGCAGGATTTTCTGCAGTTCCCCGGGCTTGAGCTGCTCGGGAACAACCTCCTCGACCAGCTTCGGGCACTTGTCCTTGAGCTGATTGACCAGATTGTTGGTTTCCTCGCGCGTCAGCAGTTCGTCGGCATGAGTCTTGATGACCTCAGTCAGGTGCGTCGCCAACACACTCGACGCATCGACGATGGTGTAGTTCAAACCCTCGGCCCGCTGGCGCTGAGACTCGTCGATCCACCAGGCGTCGAGGCCGAACGCCGGCTCGCGCGTCTTCTGGCCGTCGATGCGGCCGGTCGCGATGCCCGAGTCCATCGCCAGGTATTGCCCCGGATGCACCTCGCCCACCGCCACGGCGTTGCCGCGGATGCGGATGCGGTATTCATGCGGCTGCACCTGCATGTTGTCGCGGATGCGCACCGGCGGCACGATCAGACCCAGTTCGACCGCAAGTTGACGGCGAAGGCCCGAAATGCGATCAAGCAGATCGCCGCCCTGGCTCTTATCAACCAGTCGCACAAGGCCGTAGCCGATCTCGAGTTCCATGGTGTCGACGGACAAAAGCTTCTCGACCGGCGGCGGGCCTTCGGATTGGGTCTGATCGGCCTTGGCCTTGGCAACCTGGACTTGTTTCTCAACGCGGCTGCGCGTCAATATGACCCAGCCCACCGTCGTCAGCGATGCCGCCAACAGCCACAATGGAATCATCGGCATGCCCGTAAAAGACAGCAGGAACAGGAACGCCGCGGTGATGAACAAAGCGACCGGCTTCTCGGTAAGCTGACCCGTCAGTTCGCGCCCGAGGTCGGTCTTGCTGCTGGAGCGGGTAACGACCAGACCGGCGGCAATGGAGATGATGAACGCGGGAATCTGCGAGACCAGGCCGTCGCCGATGGTCAGCTTGGTAAAAGCCTCCATGGTGTCGGCAACGGGCCAGCCCTTGCCCCACACGCCGATGGCGAACCCGCCGACGATGTTGATCAGCGTGATGATGATACCGGCGACGGCGTCACCGCGCACGAACTTGCTCGCACCGTCCATCGCCCCGTAGAAGTCGGCCTCGCGGGTGATGGAATCGCGCCGTTGGCGGGCTTCCTGTTCGTCGATGACGCCGG
>CAYYPN010000258.1:0-4594 GCA_964473545.1 uncultured Planctomycetaceae bacterium | reverse complement strand
CAGGTCGTGCGTGCGGATGGCGTCGAGGTATTGCTTCTGGCCCAGGCTCTTGGGACTGACGCGCCGGCCCTGGATGTACACGTCGAGGTTGTCATGCGCGTCGGCCCAGTCGCCGGTCGCGCCGCCCCCCGGCGCGCCCCGGGGTTCGCTTCCCGCGGCGCTGATGCGGTGGATGTGCTCGACCACCTGGGCCTTGCTGAGCTGCTGCTGCTTGCCGGCGGCCTCGGCGAGGATGTGCACCGCCTCGGCGGCGCGGTTGACCGCCGGGCCTTCGCCGGTCAGGCGCACCGACCCGTTGCGGGCCGTCGCCCGCACGCCGAACGCCTCGCGGATCAGCTTCAGGTGGCTCTCGGTCGGGCCGAACACCACCACCGGGTCGACCTGTTCGTCCAACGTGATCGTCAGTTCCAAAACGTGCCTCGTTGCTGGGGCGGGCTGTCGATGCCCGCGGAAAGCCCTATTATACGAACGATGTTCCCGCGCATCCGAAACCTGTGCCTGCTCGCCGTGGCGGCCGCCGTGTGCGGCTGTGCCCAGCCTTCAGCTTTGCACGATGCGAGCTTCAAGCCCCTGCCGAATATCGAAGACCGAGTGTATGGCGTGGACATCGACACGCTGGAGCTGGCGTTGCCCGATGCGTTCGTTCGCATGCACTGGGGCATGGCGAAGCTCGACAACCAGATCACCGCCCTGCGCGCCGAGGCGTGGACGCCCGACGATCGCCCGGTCACCGTCATCGCCCACAAGGCCGGCGACGGCGAGCTGACCGTGCAGGTCAAGGTCGGGCGCTTCGGCGATGCCGAGGAGCAAGCGGCATTTCACAAGGCGCTGGGCGCGGCGATTGAGGAATTGCGTGATCGAGCGTGACCCGGGCCGGCGCTGCGCTCTGGCCCGGCGTGGCCCTTCTACTTTCTACCTTCTACTTTCTACCTTTTACCGTTGCTCATGCCTGCGATCCTGCTTTCCATCGGCGATGAACTGACGCTCGGCCAGACGGTCGACACCAACGCCGCGTGGCTGTCGGCGCAATTGGCGTCGCGCGGCATCGACACCTTGCGCCATGAAACCGTCCCCGACGATCGGCCGGCCATCGTCGACGCCATCGCCCGCGCCGCCGATCAGGCCGACCTGCTCATCGCCACCGGCGGGCTCGGGCCGACCGACGACGACCTGACCCGATTTGCGCTGGCGGACGTGATGGGCGTGGCACTGGAACTCGACCCGTCGGCGTTGCATGACATCGACGCGTTTTTCCGGGGACGGGGCAAAACGATGAACCGGCGCAACCGGGTGCAGGCGATGTGCCCGGTCGGCGCGACCCTGCTGGCCAACCCCGCCGGCACCGCCCCCGGCATTCATGTCCGACTGGGTAAGAATCGGCCGTGCGATGCTTACTTCGTTCCGGGCGTCCCCCGCGAGATGCACGCCTTGTGGGATCAGCACATCGCCCCGGCCCTGCCCGCCGCCGGCCGGACGATCCTCACCGCCCGGCTCAACACCTTCGGCAAGGGCGAGAGCGACGTCGCAGCCATGCTCGGCGAACTCATGGCCCGCGACCGCAACCCGCTGGTCGGCACCACCGTCAGCGCGGGAATCGTCTCCGCCCGCATCCGCAGCACCTTCGACCATGCCGACGAAGCCCGACGCCAACTCGACGCCACCATCCAGCGCGTCGAGGCGGCCCTGGGTGAGCTGGTCTTCAGCCGGGATGAGGTCGAGCTGGCCCCGGTGGTGGGCGAGCGGCTCAAGGCGCGCCGCCAGACCGTCGCCACCGCCGAGAGCTGCACCGGCGGGCTCGTCGCACAGATGCTCACCGCCGTCCCCGGGTCCAGCGACTACTACCCCGGCGGGTGGATCTGCTACGCCAACGAGATGAAACAGCAGTTGGGCGTTGCCCCGGACCTGATCGCCGAACACGGCGCGGTCAGCGAGCCGGTCGCCCAGGCCCTGGCCGACGCCGCCGCACGACGCGCCCACGCCGACTACGCCCTGGCCACCACCGGCATCGCCGGCCCCACCGGCGGCACCGACGCCAAGCCCGTCGGCACCGTCTGCTTCGGCCTGGCCACCCCCGACGGCGCGTCCGCCTCGACCCACATCTTCCCCGGCGACCGCGCCACCGTCCGCCACCGAGCCGCCCTCCACGCCCTGAACACCCTCCGCCTGGCGTTGGCGTAATTCCCCATTCCCCATTCCCCATTCCCCATTCCCTATTCCCTAAGCCCTAAGCCCTAAGCCCTCCCCTTTCCGGGGGCGGGGGCGGAGGCGTTGCCCCCGTACCGTCTTCCGGCGTATCATGTTCCGGCCCTGAATCCGGGGCCTTGGTGGCTATGGCAGAATCATCCGGACATCCCGTCGACGCCAGTACCGGGTCGCCCGACGACCAGCCGGGCTGTAGTGCCGAGCGGGCCGACCCCGACCCTGCCCAACCGATCCAGGTCATCGCCGACACCGACGCGATCGCGCCGGGCGATGTCGACTGGTTGAGCGACCGCCTGCCCGCCGCCGCCGTCGCCCTGGGCGCCGAGATCATCAGCTTCAATGTCGTGCTTGTCGACGATGCCCGCATGGTCCGGATGCATCGCGAGTATCACGACGACCCGACGACCACCGACGTGCTGAGCTTCGACCTGCGGGACGAGGTGTTCGCCGGCTCGCCCGAGGCGGGGGTCCTGCCCGCGGTCGAAGGCGAGGTTTACGTGTGCATCGACGAGGCCGCCCGCCAGGCCGCCGACCGGGGGCACGCGGTTGGCCACGAACTGTTGCTTTATGCCGTGCACGGCCTGCTGCACCTGGTCGGGTATGACGACCACGACCCCGACGATCAACAGCGCATGCACGAACGCGAGGACGAATTGCTCGAAGCGATCGGCGTCGGTCGGGTCTACGCCGAACGCGAGGGCCGATCGTGAGGATCGATGACGGCGGTGGGGTCCGGGATGTCGCGGCGGCCCGCGTGAGATCCCGGATCCGACATTCGGCATCGAGTCCTTCGGAGAATTGTGACGTTGGAGACTTACGGACTGTGGATAGCGTTTGCCGCGGCCCTGGCCAGCAGCTACGTCGGCGCGTTGCACTATGCCCTGCATCACTACTCGCGCTCCCGCCTGGAGGAACTGCTCGAGCGGCGCGGCCAGTCGGCCCGACTCGAACGCCTCAACCAGCGGCACGGCTATGTCCTGCTCACCGCGGTGCTCCGGGCCGGGCTTAATCTGCTGATCCTCGTGGCGGCGATCGGGTTCTTCGCCCCGCCGGGCGCGACCGAGCATGGCTGGCTCGACGTGTTGTGGGCGTTTCTCACCGCCGGGACGCTGATCAGCGTGCTCGGCGTCGCCGTCGCCGCAAGCTGGGGCCAGCACGCCGCCGAACCGCTCCTCGCGGGGTCCATGCCGTTCCTTCATCTGGCCCGACTCGTGTTCAACCCCGTCACCCGCGCCCTGGATGTCATCGACCCGCTCGTCCGACGCCTGCTCGGCGTGCCCCCGGTCCAAGCCGAGGATTCGTCCGGCCTGGAACAGGAAATCCTCGACGCCGTCAGCGAAGGTGAGAAGACCGGCCTCGTCGATCAGCAGCAGGCGCACATGATCGAGGCCGTCGTCGAGTTCGGCGACACCACCGCCGACGAGATCATGACCCCCCGCACCGATGTCGTCGGCATCGAGGTCGCCAGCTCCCTTGACGACGTCAAGCAGACCGCCCACGACGCCGGCCACAGCCGCTTCCCCGTCTACGATGAAAACCTCGACAACATCGTCGGCGTCCTCTATGTCAAAGACCTCTTGAACCTCGTCGGCACCAACGGCGACCATCCGTTCGACCTGCGCACGTCGGTGCGCGAGGCGCTGTTTGTGCCCGAAAGCAAGAGCCTCCGCGACCTGCTCGCCGAGATGCAGCAGCGCAAGGTCCACCTGGCCCTGGTCCTCGATGAATACGGCGGCACCGCCGGGCTCATCACCATCGAAGACATCCTCGAGGAAATCGTCGGCGAGATTCAGGACGAGTACGAACCCGACGAACCGGCCGAACCCCGCATCGAGATGGTCGGCGAACACGTCGCCGAGGCCGACGGCCGCGCGTACATCGACGACGTCAACGACAAACTCAGCATCGAACTGCCCGAAGAGGAAGACTACGACACGGTCGGCGGGTTCGTCTTCGCCACGCTCGGACACATCCCCGAGGCCGGCGAGACGATGACCTGGCAGAATGTGCGCCTGACCGTCCTCGAAGCCGAACGCACCAAGGTCGCCAAGGTCCGCATCGAACTGCTCGACCGGGCCGGCGCCCCGACGCAGACCCGCGACGACGAAGCGGCGTAGATGCAGTAGTCGGTAGCCAGAGGTCAGGTTCTGGACCCAAATCCCCGGCGCGCACGGATCTGACCAAACCCCCTTCGCCGGCGGCCTTTTCCCAACGCGGTTTTTCGCCCGTCACCGCCGATTCGCCCGGCCGGTCCGCGCGCCAAAGCCCAGAAAAGCCCATAACGACCCCCCCGGCGCGCGCCGCCCGGCATCGCCCGGTCTTTAAAATCGCGATAAACGCTTCCCGGTCGAAAACGTCTCCCACACGCGGGAAAACGCGCCGTAACGGCGGG
>CAYYPN010000257.1:0-4598 GCA_964473545.1 uncultured Planctomycetaceae bacterium | reverse complement strand
GGCGCCGAGCATGTTCGAGCCGGTGCACGGCTCGGCCCCGGACATCGCCGGGCAGAACATCGCCAACCCGATCGCGGCGATCGACTCGGCGGGGCTGATGCTGCGCGAGGTCGGTCGGATCAAGGGGGACGATGCGGCGGTGAAAGCGGGCGAAGCGATCGGCGCGGCGGTGCAGAAGGTCACCCCGCAGTTCGCCGGCAAACGACTCGATCGCTCGGGCTACGGGACGGACGAGGTCGGCCGAATGGTGATCGACGCGCTGTAACCGGCACGTCAGTTACGGATCAACGGTAAGAGCCCGGCGTTGGAAGGCGTCGGGTTTTTCGTTTTGTCGGGCTGCAGGTTGAATGACTCGGGAGCTGGATATGTGGCGACGGAAGTCCGGATTTACGCTGGTGGAATTGCTTGTCGTCGTGGCGATCATCGCGTTGCTCGTGGGGATATTGATTCCGGTGTTGAGTCGTGCGAAGGCGTTGGCGGCGGGCACGGTGTGCCTCAGCCACACGCGCACGATCGCGCTGGTGATGCAGATGCATGCCGACGAACACCCCCGGAAGTTTTACCCGACGGCGCGCATGCCGATGACGGCGACACACTTGCCGACGTGGATGGACCAGACGAAAAAGTACGTCGAGGAGCTGGACGTGTATCGCTGCCCGCTGGATGAAAGCGAGAACTGGGATGCGAACACGATGGCGCGCATGACCAGCTACGGCATCAACGCCTACTTCACGCCCAACCACCCGCCCTACCACGGCGTCACGCCCATCGACATTCACAGCCCCGCGCGCACGATCATCGCGGCCGAGCTCATCGAAGACGCGGCGATGGATCACTTCATGCCGATGTACTGGGGCGATCCGCCGACGGTGACGCACATGATGATGCAAGGCAAACAGTGGGACAAAACCACCGCCACGCCGAAGACGATCGTCCACACGCGTCACTCCGGCCGCGCGAATTACGTGTTCACCGACGGCCACGCCGCCAGGCATCGCTTCGACCAGACGTGGAAACAGACCCCCGGCCAGACGCCGACGCGCGACTGGTATGACGTGAAGTGAGCGTGACCATGCATGTAAGATGGATGCATGAGCATTCGTCGCCTGGTTTTCATCGCGGTGCTGGCGTTCGCTTCGGTCGCCCTCGCCCAGCCGCTCACGGTCGCGCCGAACGACCCGCATCTGCAATACTCCGGCCGCTTCACGTCGGACCATACGTTCGGCTGGACGGGCAGCGCGATTCGTTGCCGATTCACGAACACGGCAGGGACCTCCCTGGAGGCGCATTTCACGACCGACCGCCGCAGGATCGCCATGCAGGTCGTCGTCGACCGCGAGCCGCGCGGTGTGATCTACCTCACGCGCGATCAGCAGCGCTACGACGTGGTCGACGATCTGCCGCCGGGTGAACACACGGTCGCGCTCGTTCAGCGCACCGAGCCGTACTTCGGCGGGGCGACGTTCGTCGGCTTCACGCTTTCCGGGGGCGCGACGCTCAGGCCCCTCCCTTCTTTTGATCGGCGCATCCTCGCCCTGGGTGATTCGATCACCTGCGGCTATGGCAACGACGCCAACGATCCGGCCGAGGGCAACACCGCCGAGAACGAGAACGGCTACATGTCTTACGCCGCCATCGCCGCGCGACACCTCGACGCCGACCTCACGATGCTCTGCTGGTCGGGCAAGGGGATGTTTCGCGACCGCAGCGAACGCCCGCGCGACCGCATGAACCCCCTGCCGACGTTGCTCGAGCGCACGCTGCCGCTGCGCGACGCCAACGACTGGCCGATGGATCGCCACGTGCCGGATGTGATCACGATCAACCTCGGCACGAACGACCTGTTTCGGCGTGACGGCGAGAAGCCGGCGTTGCAAAAGGACGACTACGTCACCGCCTACCGCCAATGCATCGAACGGTTGCACCGCGACTTTCCGGGGGCGCGGATCTTCGCGTGCATCGGACCGATGGCGTTCGACCCGATCGACGCGTGGGTGCGCGCGCTGGCCGACGATTACGAGTACGTGCACTACGTCGAGTTCGCGCCCTACGCCGGCGGGGAAGACGTCGGCGGACACTGGCATCCGTCGGTGACCAAACACCGCAGGATGGCGAAGCACCTGGCCGCTGAAATCCAGCGCGTCATGGATTGGTAGCCGGGCAAAGGCGACATTTTCCTTCTCCCCACCGTCCGGCAGCAGGTTTGCTGCCGGCTATCGTGATTTTCAATAGCCGGGACCAAACCTGGTCCCGGACGCCGCCGACAACTTGTGAGTGAGAATGAGCGATCGGAAGCGCCGGCTGCAACTGAAACCGGCTTTGATATGCTTGGCCGTC
Organism: uncultured Planctomycetaceae bacterium; assembly: GCA_964473545.1. Taxonomy (GTDB): domain Bacteria; phylum Planctomycetota; class Phycisphaerae; order Phycisphaerales; family Zrk34; genus CAYWKS01. Next base: position 2,261 of record CAYYPN010000257.1, on the reverse strand, counting down.
TATGCCCTCCGACGATCTTCCCCCGAACAACGCATCGCGTCCGCCGGACGGCGGGGCTTACGGCGTGTTCCGCAACCGGTCGTTCACGTTGTACCTGGCCGCGTCGTGGTTGGCGCTGGTCGGCACGCAGGGCCAGGCCGTCGCCATCGGCTGGGGCATCTACGACCGCACCGGCGATCCGCTGGACCTCGGGCTCGTCGGGCTCGTCCAGCTCCTGCCCATGGTGCTGCTGACCATCCCCTGCGGGTACATCGCGGACCTGATCGATCGGCGACTGGTCATCGGGCTGAGCATGGTCGGGTCGGCGACCACGTCGCTGGGCCTGGCCGCGGTGTTGTGGCAGGGCGCGTCGACGAACTGGATGTTTCTCGTCCTCGGCGCCGACGCCTGCGTGCGGGCGTTCGGCTGGCCGGCGCGGCAGGCACTGCTGCCTCAGCTTGTCTCGCGCGACGTGTTCCCCCGCGCCGTGACCTGGCGATCGAGCACGATGCAGATGGGCCGCATGCTCGGCCCCGCGCTCGGCGGGTTCACCATCGCCTACCTCGGCGAGATGGCCGCCTACCTCATCGCCGCATCGACCGCCCTGACCTGCGCCCTGGCCATGCCGCTGTTGCGACTGCACGCCCCGGCCGTCGGCAACAGCGAACGCAAGCCCATGACCTGGTCGGGCGTGCTCGACGGGTTGCGGTTCGTGTTCCGCCGCAAGCTGTTGTTGACGGTGATTTCGCTGGACCTGTTCGCGGTGTTGCTCGGCGGGGCCGAGTACCTGCTGCCGATCTTCGCCAAGGACATCATCGACCTGACACACGCGAATCTGCAATGGCTGGGGGCGACGCCCGAGCGGATGGAGGAGGTGGCGCTGGGCTACCTGCGCGCCGCGCCGGGCGCCGGGGCGTTTGTCATGGCGTTGGCGCTGGCCCACCTGCCGCCGATGAAGCGGGCCGGGCGGACGCTGCTGCTGGCGGTGGCGGGGTTCGGCGTGGCGACGATCATCTTCGGGTTCAGCCGCTCGTTCTGGCTGAGCCTGGGGATGATGTTCGCCGTCGGCGCGCTGGACAACATCAGCGTCGTCGTCCGCCACACCCTCGTGCAACTGCTCACCCCCGACGCGATGCGCGGCCGGGTCAGCGCGGTCAACAGCGTCTTCATCAGCTCCTCCAACGAACTGGGCGGATTCGAGTCCGGGGCCCTGGCCAAATTCGTCGGCGCAGTCGGGTCGGTCGTCCTCGGCGGCATCGGGACGATCGCCGTGGTCGCCACGATGGCCTGGCGCATGCCCAAGCTGCGCAAGCTGGGCGCTTTGCACGATGTGTCGGAGAATAGTGAAATGAACTGACCCCAAGCCGGAGAAAACTTGACATCGGCCGCCAGGTTTGCCATATTAGTCTTGGTTAGAACGTCGCTGGACTGATTGAGGCTTACCACTTCGGCCAGCGGCGGCCCCCAGCACATTTGGATCGTCATGCAACGACGCACCGGCATTCTTGAAATGCAGCCGGACCGCGCCGATGGCCGGTTGCGGCAATTCGACAAGACCCTGATCGTCCAGCCGGGCGACCCGCTCGTACCGGCCAGACTCATCGGGCAATACTCCCTGCGCCCGGGCCTGCTGCTGACCGTCGACATCGGCGACCGGCGCGGACCCGAAAACGGCAAGAAGAAAAAGAAAAAGTCCAAGACCCAGAAGGAAATCCACTCCGCGCCCCGCGTCGAGAAAATCGTCGAGATCGACGGCGACGATCCCGAAGCCTACCAGGCCGGCAAAATCCTCGAAGACCGCATCACCGTCGACCCCCAGCCGCGCCTGACCCTCGAGTATCCCGGCTGTCCGCCGGCGTGCCGGTTGATCGACCTGTTCTGCCCGATCGGATTCGGGCAGCGCGGCATGATCGTCTCGCCCCCCAAGGCCGGCAAGACCATGCTCCTCCAGCAGATCGCCGCGTCGATCAGCAAGAACCATCCCGAGTGCATCGTCTGGGCGCTGCTCATCGACGAGCGGCCGGAGGAAGTGACCGACTTCCGCCGCAACGTGCCGTGCGATGTCATCGCTTCGAGCAACGACCACACCGCCGAGCGGCATGTGTCGCTGTCGATCTCGACGATCGAGCGCGGCAAGCGCATGGCCGAACAGGGCAAACACGTGGTCATCCTCCTCGATTCGCTCACCCGCGTGGGCCGGGCCTTCAACACCGCCCCCGGAGTCGTTACGGGAGGTCGCACGCTGTCGGGCGGGTTGGACATCAAGGCGCTGGCGATTCCCA